>JBEKYH010000262.1:0-7189 GCA_049511115.1 Tepidisphaeraceae bacterium
AATCCGCGGGTTCTTCATGCGCGGCTGAAGCTTCAGATCGCGGACAATGCACTCGCCATCGATGCGGTAGCGCACCTGCACGCGGTCCTTCATCGGCTCGATGTGAATATCCGAGGCGCGGGCGCGAACGGCTTCGCTGATCATCTCGCGCACCAGCTTGATCATCGGCCGCTGCGTCGCGTCGTCGTCTCCGGCTTCTTCGCCGACGGCTAAGTCGATCGACTTGTCGATCGATTTGTCCACGGATTTATCGAGCGACCGGTCCAGCGATTTGTCCATCGACTCGCGCAGGCGGTCGATGGTCTTGTCCACATTCTTATCCGCCGCCGCGGAAGTGGACGACTTGAACATCTCATCCAGGATCGTCTTGATGCGTCCCTTGGGAGCCAGGACGGTGCGGACTTCCTTGTTCAAGCGGAAGCGGAGGATGTCCAGCATTTCCAGATCAAGCGGATCATGAATTGCCAGGCGCAGGCGGCCGTTTTCCGATGAGAGCGGCAGGATGAGATGCTTGCGCATCAGTTCTTCGGGCACCAACGTGGCGGCGTTAGCCGGCACGGAGGTTTTCTCCAGATCGAAGTATTCCATGTTGTGCTGCTGAGCCAGCGCCTTGTAGACGTTGCTTTCGCTGCACAGATTCAACGAGACCAGGGCCTCGCCGATGCGCATGTTCTTGGCTTTGCCATGATCGAGCGCCTTGGCGATTTCCTTCTGGGAGATGATTCCCCAATCGATGAGAATATCGCCCAGCTTCTTTTGTTGCTTGGCCATGGACTTTAATCCTTGTCGGGACGCGGAAACACGAAGGAGTCAAACAGGGGCGGGTTTTTCACAACGACAACCGTTCCAAAGCCGTAAAAATTCGCTTGGTCGTTTACCCTTCCGCCACCGGCTCCGGCCTCCACCGCCAGCGGATAATGCACTCTATTCTATCCCACAAAGGCCGTCTCAAGCAAAAGAAATTTGCATCATTTATTCCGTTTTTTGCGGCAAATGTCCCGGCTAAGGAAGATGGCAGGCATCGTCTACCTCATTGCCGCCGGATCAATACCGTTGCGCCGGCAGAAATCGGCGTACTCCAGCGGCGAAATCTCGCTGGGTTTGATTTCGCTGCGGCCGCCCCAGAAGACGTTGGTGTAATTGACGGGGATGCCGACTTCACCTAAATGCGCGTCGATAGCCTTCTTGTGGGCCAGGACAACGTCTTTTTCCGTTCCGTGGGCGACGCCCATGATGTTGACATTGGCAAATTCCGCTCCGCCTTCGCGCCAGTAGGCGTGGGTCATGATGTGGAACCGCCCTACGTGCCGGCCGGTCTCGATCTCCCGGCCCGGCGGCACCGCCCAATGGAATAACGCGTTAAATCGCGTCACCCGCTGGCCATCCGCCAGGGGTTTGACGTGCTCCAGAAACGTGCTGAATCGGCCGATTACGCCGCGTTTATTCAGCCCCTGGGCCACCTCTATAAACGTCTCCCGCGGAACGCCCGCCTCCTGGGCGCGCCTGAGCCACAGGTCGTCGAGCATCAGCTCTTCTGCGTCAAATTCGCGCTTGAGGGTCATGAGCACTTGCCATTCCAGGTCGCTCAGTTCGACAACGCCCGGCTCCATCACCTCCGCCAGCTCATCCGCCTTGCTTCCCGGCTCCAGCTTTTTGCGGCGGACGTGCCCCACACCCAGCGCAAATAACCGCTTGGCAGGCATCAACTTAAAGTGCTCAGCGCCGGTCTTTTCACACAAAAATCGGCAGTGCTTCTCCATCGAAAAGCCCTGGGGAACCTTAAGCGTTGTCCACAGGCGGTATTTCGACGCGGCGACCGCCGTATCGGTCGATCGAATCACCACATGCCCAGAAAACGGGTCGTTCTGGAACATGTATTCAAACGCCGCATTGAGCTTCTCAGCGGGCGTGACCCAGGCCACCAGAGCGCCGGTCGCCAGGTTGGTCGCGAGCAGCGTCTGGCGGATGCGCCGGATCGACCCGGCCCGCAGCATGGCCACCAGGCGCTCGCGCACCGTCGGCGCGTCCACCTCGCAGCGGCGGCTGATTTCGCCGATGGGATCGGTGCAGAACCCTTGGACCCGATCTTCGGAGATCGCTAGAATCCGGGCGTTGATCGGATCGTCGATACTCGTCGCGATGGTCAACGTGCTCATAGTTGGCTTTGCCTCGTGAGACCTGCATTGTAATCGCGGACCGGATCAGTTTCATCAACGGCGGAGATAATGAATTCCAGGCCTGACGCGGCGACACCCCCGCCGACAGAGAATCCCCCCACTACCCCGACGGGCAACGCCACCGCTTCCGATCCCAAGGATCAGGGTGAATCGTTCGTTCTAACATTGCCCGATGACCCGGCCAGCGGCGCGGATTGGTACCTCTGGGCCGGCGTGCTGGCTATCTTGGTTTTTGTCGCCTTTCTGCCCGCCATCACCGGACAATATATCTGGGACGACGACCACCACGCCGGCCTGATAGGCTCGCTCCATCTGAACGACCTGGACGGCCTGGCGCGCATCTGGGTTCACGACAAAAACGTCACGCCGCAGTATTACCCGCTGACATTCACCACCTTCTGGCTCGAATACCTCGTCTGGGGTGACAACACCCTTGGCTATCACCTGGACAATCTAATACTCCACGCCCTCTCGGCGATGCTCGTCTGGCGATTGCTCAGGCGATTGCAAGTACCCGGCGCCTGGGTCGCGGCGGCCATCTGGGCCGTTCATCCGATTCAGGCGGAATCGGTCTGCTGGATCAGCGAACGCAAAAATGTCCTGTCGGGATTGCTGTTTTTCTCCTCCATCTGGTGTTACCTGGAATATGCCGGCTTGGCCCCCGCGCCGGGCAAGAAACCTGGCCCGGGATTGTCGGCCGATGGATCGAGTTATCTGCTCGGCGATAAGCGGCTGGCGTACGCCGTTAGCCTTCTCCTGCTTATTCTCGGCTTGCTGGCCAAGAGCGTCGTCTGCGCCATGCCGGCGGTGATGCTGATCATCCTCTGGTGGCGAGGCCGCAAACTTTCCGATCGCAAAACCTGGCTGCCCCTGCTGCCGTTCTTCGCCGTGGGGTTGGCCATGTCGCTCATTACCGTCTACCTCGAAACCGCCCCAGGTGGAGACGTCGAGGCGCGCGGGCCGGATTGGGCGCTGAGCCTTCCCGAGCGATTCCTCATCGCCGGGCGCGGGCTCTGGTTTTATGTCGGCAAACTCGTCTGGCCGGCGCGATTGACCTTTTCCTATCCGCGCATTGTGCCGTCGCTGGAAGCCCTGGGCGCCGCGCTCTACACCGTGCAATGGGTCTATCTTCTCGCTGCGATCGCTGCGTTCGCCCTGCTCTGGAAATTCACCAAATCCGTGGGCCGCGGCCCGCTCGCGGCCGCTCTGATCTACTTCGTCACCCTTTTCCCGGCGCTCGGCTTCATCAACATCTTCCCCATGCGCTATTCGTTCGTGGCGGATCACTTTCAATACCTTTCCGGGCTTGGACTGATCGTGCTTGCCGTTGCCGCCGTCAGCCATGCCCTGCGGCGTTCGCACATGCCGCCGGCCGCGGTGGTCGGTATTGCCGGACTTCTGCTGGTCGCGCTGGTCCTTGAATCGCGCTCGCAGGCGGAGATTTACGAATCCCCCTTCACGCTCTATCAGGACATTTTGGATAAAAACCCCGATTCCTGGATGGCCGCCGACAATCTTGGCATCGCTCTCATCCGCCGCGGCACGCAGGAACAGCAGGAGGCCGCCAGCGATACGAGCCAGGGATATACCGACGCCGCCGCTGACGACACGCAAAAATCGCAGGCCGATTTTCAGCGGGCGGAGGACTTGCTGCATCGCGCGCTGGTTCTTCGCCCCACCAATTACGTCACCCACAACAGTCTGGGCCTCCTTTATCGGCAGATGAATCGCTGGAAGGACGCCGAGGCGGAATTGCAGACGGCCGTTGAAATGAACGACGAGGACGATGTTGCCCATCGACTTGTCGCCCCCTACCTCAATTACGCCGACGTGCTGGTGCACAACCATCCCGGCATGGATGTCCGCCCCTTGATCGAAAAGGCTCTCGCTTTGGACGGCCAGCCGCGCGTGCATCCCGCGGACATCGCCAAGGCCCACGCTGCCCTGGGCAATTACTGGATCAGCCAGGCCGCCGCTGATTTGCGCGCCTCCAACGGCGCCGCCGAAGTATCCGATCTCAATCAAGCGATCCAGGAACTGCTCCTCGCGCTTGATGTCGAACCCAACGACATGGCCGGCTTATTCAACCTGGGCCGCGCCTTTCAGCGCATGGGCCAGATCGATCAGGACGCCGCCGACCGCGCCGCGGCCGCCGGGCACACCGCCGAAGCGGCTAATCTGCAATACAAGGTGACCAACGTCGATGACGCCGGCGCTCTGCAGGCGTACATGAACGTGCTGCAGCAGAACCCCAGCTCCGCTCCCGTGGCCGAATCATTGGGCGATTTGTACGTCAGCCAAAGCCTGACCAGTGACGATCAGCCCACCGCCATCGACGATCTCGTCAAGGCCGAGGGGTGCTACAACGTCGCGTTGAAAACCGATCCCACCATGACTGGAGCGGCCAAATATCTGCTGGTAGTGCGGCAATATTTCATGGACGAGGCACAAAAAGCGCTCAACCACGAATCCACCTGGGCGCCGCTGCGTCAGGCCGTGGAAGCCCTCGCGACCGGCGATTTAACCAAGACCTCCGCCGCCGCCGCGGAAGCGCCTCTTCGCGCCGCGCACTGGCCGCTGGCCAAGGACCATCCCCTGCGCCTGCCGTTGCAGGACCTGCGCTCGGCACTGCGTGTCTATCTCGCTCCAGACGCGCCGGATGTCGCCGCGAAGAATGTACGCGACGCCGCCCAGAATCTGCTCAAGGCCTGGAGCGACCGCAGCCCCGCGCATGACGCCGTGGCCGACGCCATGACGGCCGCGATGTGCTATGAGGGAGCGATCACCGCCGATCCGCGCTCCGCCGAAGCGTGGCGGGATTTGCAGGCGACGAGCGCACTGTTGGGCAACGCAATCGCAGCCGCAGGCGATGTGGCCGGGGCGAAAGATGCGATGGACCGCGCGGTATACATGCTCGATCAGCATAAGGATGCGACACAGCCGGCGACGCAACCGGCGACGACGCGGCCGGTGACGCCGTGAGGGAGCTCGGGTGGATCCGGTCAAGCGAGACAGTCTAATGGTGGGCGATCACCGTCCGACCGGCAGCAATCCCCAGTCGATTCCAGTTATTTTTACTCGCCAAGGCACATCGATCCAAAGCCAATCAACAACATCTTCGCTTGAATAATGTAACTGACCTAGCCGTTTCGTTATTTCGTCGCGATCCCGACCAGCTTGCGAAGAGAATATCATGACCTTCACCTTCGCCCGAATCACGGCGAGCTTCCAAGCATCTTCAAGAATCATAAAAAGCGACTCGTTTTCGTTGTTGAATCTACCCCACTCGCATTCCATTGCGAGTTGGACTTTGCACCTATTCTCGTCCAGCGCACGCTTCCAGCGCTCCGATTTCGTCTCATTGGGCTTATCGTGCTCGGGATAGGTTGTGTGGCATAAATCAACAAGGAACTCACTATCGTGGGGGTGACAGAATACTCTGACGCCATCTGCTCGCGTTTTACTGAACCATTCGAAGACCGCTTGAGTCCAGTCGCGTACGCTTTCAAACCCTAGATTGGCAAATTCGGCCTGGAATGCTTTGCCACATTTTTCAAGTTCGTCTCGGGTATAGTTTTCAAATTTCATCGCCCTTCCTCTCATCTTACCGCCCAGCGGACATCTTCACGCGCGTTGGGGCCGTTCGCCAACTGCGAGAATTGGTTGCCACCCTGAAGCGAGGTCGTGGATTGGCCTGGCGGCCACATGGGATTTTTCTGAACTTTGCACATTTTCTTATTCCCCCTGATTATGAGGTGGATCGTTTTGCTTCGGAAACCTAAACCCCTGTCGTTTTCCGAACTCTTCGAGCCGAATCCCGGCCTCGATCCCGGAGTGTTCCGCTTGATTTGCTAACTCGCGGACGATCAGACAGAGAGCCTCCGCCGCGAGGGCTCTCCGTTGTAAGGCCTCGCCCTGAGGCTTTTGACCGGCCTCCCGGCGGACTTCGGCATTATTTCGATCCATCATATAGTGGCACTGAAGCATTGTATCAAAGAACACCAATAGACTGGGGGGTACGTCGTTTGGACGCTGCATAGAAGCCATAATGCTTTGAATTTCGGTATGCGCGTTGAACCCTTGGCTAGCTATGTTTCCGAGTCCGGCGGCCGTAGCCGAATGATGGGTTTCCTGGAGCCAACCCAGGAAATACGCGAGCATCTCGCCAGGAGTGACTTGCTTCTCCTTGCAGATTCGGTCGATGACCACAAATGGATGTTCCATAGGCGAGATTCTATCGCCAAGTTAGGCCCGATAACACACGGCGCCAAGATCCGGAACAGCTCCTGCGCCCTCCGGTCAAAAGGAGAGCGCCGACAAAAAGTCTTTACCTCCCACATCCGCCCCGGTTACCCTTCCCCCCATGAAACTCATCTACATCGCCGGCCCCTATCGCGGCGCGGGGCAATGGCAGATTTTCCAGAACATCCGCCGGGCCGAGGCGCTGGCGCTGCAAGTCTGGCAAATGGGGGCGGCCTGCATCTGCCCGCATAAGAACACCGAATCCTTCAACGGCGCCGCTCCCGACCGCGTCTGGCTCGACGGCGACCTGGAAATCGTCCGCCGCTGCGACGCGATCCTCTGCGCCCCCGGCTGGGAGTCTTCCTCCGGCTCGCTTGGCGAAATCGCGTTGGCGAGGGAACTAGGGCTGCCGATTTTCTATTCATTAGAGGAATTGGCGAAATGGATGAAGGATGGCGCGGCTTGCGAGCCACTTGATGGCCCACTCATACTGCCCTGGGAAGAAGAAGCCGAGAGGCGTTAAGCGGCCACCGCCCCCATCGGCATTTTCCGGGGATGCGGCGGGCGCGATCGTACCAGCCACAATGCCGGCATCGCCGCGAACAGAGCCGCCAGCGCATACGCAGGAATCTCAATATCGTAACGACCGCGATCCGAGGTCATGAAATAGAACCCGAGGTGATAAAAGCCAAACTGCGTTAGAAACTTCCCGCCCCAGAGCGGCTCCCTGTAAAAGGTGAACTTCCCATCGTAAATTTGAAACTGATAGT
>JBEKYH010000263.1:0-7176 GCA_049511115.1 Tepidisphaeraceae bacterium
ATGCGCTGGGAAAAAATCGGCGGCAACACCCTGCGGCATCTCAGCATGGGCATGAGCGGCGACCTAGAAGCGGCCATCGCCGAAGGCTCCACCATGGTCCGCGTCGGCACCGCCCTCTTCGGCGGCAAACCCCAGGACGACGGCCAGGATGAAGTTAGCCCCGCATAAAAAGAGCAATGAACCGCAGAGGCGCAGAGTTCGCAGAGGAAGACAGGACATGGGATTTAATCCAGTTTAGTTCTTTGCCTTTCTCCGCGTCCTCCGCGCCTCTGCGGTTCGATTATCTTGCTCGACTGCGAAGGCCATGGATTTTTTTGACTTTTTTCGCTGGTCGCTCGGCACTATCGTCGCCATCTACGCGACGCTGGTCACCTTGCAGTGGGCCGCCGGCTGGTACAAGTGGCTCGCCCAGCCGCATCGGCATACGACGCTTCTCCGCCGCTATCTCATTGTCAGCGGCCTAAGGTTAAAGGTGACCACGTTCTGGGGCGACGTGCTGGTTTGCCTGTTGCTGTGCGTGGTCTTTGCGATTCTGTGGCATGCCCACGGGACCGTGGCCGATATCACCAGGGCTATCGCTGATGGGCACCGAAAGTTCCAACCTCTCCACTGGCGCGGAAGTTGAGCGCGTCGCCGCGTCTGTGCCGCCCAACGAGACGACCCAGGACGAACTGGAGCGCCTCGCGGAAGAACTCGGCCTTGATGTCACGCGCTTCCAGGAACCCGGCAAACTCGCCGAAGCGCTGGAAGAGCGGCGCCAATTAATCGCCTCCTTCGACCGCCAGGTCATGCTCGAACTATTGCGCTGGGGCCGCCGCCCCATTCCGGCCACCGCCACCAACGAAGGACTGGCCCGCGAAATTGTCCTCATCCGTTCCATGCGATTTTCCGGCCTCGGCCAGGCCGAACTGCTCATCCTGGCCCATCTGCGCGGCGCGCCGGCGGCCAGCACCGACGACATCCCCACGCTCATTCACAAACTCAAACGCCAGGAAAGCCTCTACGAGAAATGGCAGCGGAAAAAACGCGCCATGATCGGCAAATTCGTCGCCAATATCGTCGGCGGAAACGTCCCGCGCTCACCGCGGGGACGCGCTTTGGAATCTTCGCGGGAATCTTCGCCGCCCCATGACAACATCAAGGAGGAGATCGAGGAGTCGGGCCTGTGGAGCGGCATCACCAATCGCATCAAGCGCACCGCCGACCAATACCTCGACCAGAAACTCGACGAAATCGAACTGCGCATTGACCGCAAGCTACAGGAAATTGATGATCGTCTCAGCGAATGGCGCGACAAGGAAATCGCCAATCGCCTCAAAATCCTCAAGATCACCCTCTGGGCCAGCGTCATCGTCGCCCTGGTTTCCCTGCTTTATTCGTGGATCAAGGCCATCTTTTTCTTTTAGGAACATTTCTCATTTCTCATCGTCCCGATTCCGCCTAATATCGACCGCCGATGAGTACGCCGCCGATTGAGTCCCTCCAACCCGAGTCCGCCGAGGTGGAGAAGGAATCCCTCCCCCGCATGTTCCGCGCCCTGCGGCATCGGAACTACCGCCTGTTTTTTATAGGCCAGGTGATCTCACTCACAGGGTCGTTCCTCACGCTCACCGCCACCAACTGGCTGGTCCTGCGCATGACCCACAGCGCCAAAATGCTCGGCCTGGTCGCCTTCAGCGGCCAGATCGGCATGTTCATCCTCGCCCCTTTCGCCGGCGTCTGGGTCGATCGCGTCAACCGCCAGCGCCTGCTGGTCATCACGCAGACGCTGGCCATGCTTGAATCGTTCACCCTCGCGGCCCTCGCCCTCAGCGGCCACATCACCGTCGGCGAAATCCTCATCCTGAATTTTTTTCAAAGCGTGATCAACGCCTTCGACATGCCCGGCCGCCAGGCGTTCCTGATCGAGATGATCAACGGCCGCGAGGACCTTCCCAACGCCATCGCCCTCAATTCCATCATGGTCCACGGCGCGCGCCTTCTCGGTCCCGCCATCGCGGGACTGCTCATCGCCTGGGTCGGCGAGGGACTTTGCTTCACGCTCGACGGCATCAGCTACATCGGCGTCATCATCGCCTTCTGGATCATGGTGGTGACGCCGCGCGAAATGAAAGTGCCGCGCAGCGTAATGGTAGAACTCAAGGAAGGCTTCCACTACATCTGGCATTTCCTCCCCATCCGGATTCTGCTGATTGTCATGGCCGTCGTCAGCCTCACGGCCATTCCCGCACTGAACGTCTTGATGCCCATCTACGCCGCCTATTTCGCCGGCGCGGGCAGCGCCGGCGCGCGACTCTATGGCATTCTCGGCGCCGCGACCGGCCTGGGCGCCCTCATCGGCAGCTTCTATCTCGCCAGCCGAAAATCCGTAGTGGGACTGGGAAGATTGATCGCCATCGCCGCCGCCGTATTCGGCGTCGCGTTGGCCTCGTTCGCCCTCTCGCGCTACCTGTGGCTCTCGCTCTTAATTGTGCCCTTGGGCGGCTGGGCGATGATTACGCTCTTCGCCAGTTGCAATACCATTGTGCAGACGCTCTCCGACGACGATAAACGCGGCCGCGTGATGAGCTTTTTCACCCTCGCTTTCGCCGGCATGGCGCCATTTGGAAATCTGCTGGCCGGCTTCATGGCCGCCCGCTTTTTGCCCCTCGGCGCCAATCCCGTCGTGGGCGCCAGCCGCGCCCTGATGGTCGAGGCCATCGTCTGCCTGCTAGCGGCGGCCGCATTTATGCGCGCCCTCCCGACCGTGCGAAAATTCGCCCGCCCGGTCTACGTGCGAAAAGGCATTTTGCCCGAAACATCGGTTAACGTGCCCCCGACCATGGCAACGGCGGAACAGTAGGCTGGAAAAAGAAAGGCTCCCCATGTGCGGCTTAACCGGCGTCGTCGCCTTCGACCGCTCCCTAGCGGTGGATCGCCCGACGCTGGCAAGAATGAGCGCGGCCATCGCCCATCGCGGTCCCGATGGCGAAGGCACATGGTTCAGCGACGACAGCGCTCCCGCCCCGGCTCACGTCGCCCTCGCCCATCGCCGCCTCGCGGTGCTCGATCCCGACCCTCGCTCCAACCAGCCCTTCACCGACGGCTGCCGGTGGCTCGTCTACAACGGCGAACTCTACAACTTCCGCGAACTGAAAACGAAACTCTCCCCGCGCGACTGGAAAACCACCGGCGACACCGAAGTCGTCCTCGCCGCATACGAAACCTGGGGCGAAAAATGCATCGATCAATTCAATGGCATGTTTGCCCTTGCCATCTGGGATGGAACGCGCCACGAGCTGTTTTTATCGCGCGATCGCATGGGCCAAAAGCCCCTCTATGTAGCGACCCTATTGAGCGAGCAAGGCAAATCCCGCGCCGTCGCATTTGCCAGCGAAATCACGGCGCTCTTGCAACTGAATTGGGTGGATCGAACCATCGACCGGTCGTCGCTCGTGGACTATTTGCGCTGGGGATATGTGCCGACGCCCCGGACGATTTACCGCGGCATCACCCAGCTCATGCCCGCCGAGGCCATGACCGTCAGCGAAAGCGCCATCCACGAGTGTGGTCATTACTACGCCGCCGGCGGCAAGTTCACTGACGATCAGATTCCGGGCAAAACGCGCCACCTCGTCCTCCAGGCCGTCCAGCGCCAACTCGTCTCGGACGTTCCCCTCGGATGTTTTCTCTCCGGCGGCATCGACAGTTCCATCATCGCGGCAGCAGCAGCGGCCGCCGCGCCAAAGGATCAAAAGCTCCTCACCTTCTCCATCGGCTTCGACGATCCGCGCTACGACGAAACCCAATTCGCCGCCGCCGTCGCGAAGCATCTCGGCACCGAGCACCGCTCCTTCACCGTGCGCCCCGATGCCGCGGCGGACCTGCCTAAGATCGCCCAGGCCTTCGGCCAACCGATGGCCGACTCATCCGCCCTCCCCACCTACTACCTCTCGCGCGAAACGCGCCGCCACGTGACGGTAGCCCTCAGCGGCGACGGCGGCGACGAACTCTTCGGCGGCTACGACCGCTACCGCGCCATGCGCCTTTTGCAACGCACCGGCACTTGGCCCTGGCTGTTAATTGGTCCCCTCATGAAATCCTTGCCGGCAACCCATCCCAAATCCGCCGCTGCCAGACTCAAACGCCTGGCCGCCGCCGGCGCTGACAAACCCGCCACGGCCTACGCCGCCATGATGCGACTGACGGATGAATCGCTGCTGACCGATCTGCTCGCAACGCCGCCCGATCCTTCGCAGGATTGTTTCGAGATTTATTTCAATTCCCCCCATCATCAAAACCGCGGCGCCGCCGACGCCGCCATGGCCCTCGATCGCGCCACCTACCTCCCCGACGATCTTCTCACCAAAGTCGATCGCTGCTCCATGCACTTCGCCCTGGAGGTCCGCAGCCCCTTCATGGACCCCGACCTGATGATGTTCGCCTCCCAACTCAACGCCGACCACCTCCTCCGCGGCGGCGGCAAACGCCCCCTGCGCCAGGCTTTCGCCGCGGACTTACCCGCGTGGGTTTTCAAGCGAAGAAAAATGGGCTTCGCCGTCCCCATCGGCGACTGGCTCCGCGACTCCCTGCGCCCCATGCTGCACGATTTACTTTACGCCGCCAATTCCTTCGCCACCGCGAATTTCCGCCCCGCCCCCCTCGCGCGCCTCCTCGCAGAACACCATGACCGCCGCGCCGATCACTCCCAACGCCTCTACGCCCTGCTCATGCTGGAACTATGGTGGAAGGAACAGAACGGGGACGCAGCTAGTTTCTAAAAACTAGCTGCGTCCCGGTTCTTGTCCTGAAGATGCTCAAATGGCCGACGTCGGCGCGATTACAAATTCTCCGCCCCCGCTCCGGCGAGTTGCTCCACGCCCAGATCGTGCACTTCGTCCGCAGAGAACAGGTGATTCTCCGGCTCGGCCGGCACGGGATGCTCGCTGATCGCCACGACACGGCAGGTGGTCGGCGTCAGCTCATTCTTCTTCAGCCACGATTCAATCACCCCGGCCAGCTCGTGGTCCAGATCATCCACCTGCGCGGCGGTGAGCTGCGCGAGATTTCGCTCGCTCCCTTCGCAGCACTCGCGGCGCAGGCGAAGTGCCATTTGCGACAATATCTGCAAGGCATGGCCCTGGGCGCCCGGATCGGCTTCGACGACGCGCCCAACATAGACAGTCGTGGGCGGAAGGTTGGCCCGCCGCGCCGCGTCAAAAGCGGCTCCTTGAGCTTCCTCGCGCGTTTCGTACCTGCCGGTGAAATCGTCCCCATTAAACGAGTAGCTGTATTGGCCTGGCATAAAAATCCTCCGCTTCAGATTTACAATATATTCGCCTTTGCGGCCGCGCCGCCGCGCGGGTGGCGGGGCACGGCCGCCATTGACTCTATCGGCTGTGCGGCCTGTGCGGCTTGTAAGGATTTTCGACTTATCGGACCCGCCGACCAACCCTCTCGCCCGCTCCGGCCTCGTCTCCATCCCATGCCGCATGGGCCGTTAGCCGCCTGATTACCGTTCTCAAGTTAGTACGTATAAATGTGTAGGCCGGTTCACGTTGGTAACCCCCGGATAGGCACGTTACACATTCAGAACCAGCCCCCTGGGACCGATGAACTCCGGACACCAGCGTGGAGCGGACTGCACTGGAAGCGCCCCGGCATTTACCCCGTTCCCAGTCCTCAGTCCTCGGCCCTTTTGGCGTTCGTCGCTTGCCACGGAAACTGCGCAGGTTATATAAGACGCCCAACCGGCCGTCGTCGGCCGCGGCATTCGCGCAAGCCCGGGGATTTGCGCACCCCCAATGAGAAAACTGGATCGGGCCAAACCATGAAACTCAGCCTGCTGGAAATCGACAAAACGGGCGTGGCGCGCGTCGGCGGACAAGGCGAAATCACCATCCGCGATTTTGCCGACCCGGGTAAAAACCCCCTCGAACTCGTCCTGGGCTCTTCCTGGGCCAATCAGCGCGTGCTGCTGAACCTCGAACAGGTCGAATTCATCGACTCCTCCGCCATCGGCTGGATGATCGACACCCACCGCCGCTTCAAGGACCAGGGCGGGCGCATCATCTGGTACGCCCCCAGCCCGCGCGTGAAGGACATGATCGACCTCCTGAAAATGCGCCAGCTTCTGGACTTCAAGGAGAACGAGGCCGACGCCCGCGCCGCAATGGCCGGCGAAACACCCAAGCCCGCCAATCCCTGATCAACAAAAGCCCCCTGATGTCAAACCCCATACAGGCAACCCCATGAGCGAAACCAAGCAATCGCTGATCGACGTATCCTGGCTGAGCGTGGAGGCGGGCGTTTCAAAATTGATTTCCCACGCCGTTCATTTCCCGGCCAGTGATTTGTTCTTCGGCGTCAACGAACAGAACATCTCCGTCCAGGCCCGCCGCCTGGGCATCATGCACACGCTCAGCGTGATCCCGCTGGAACTGGGGCGAAAGCACATCGCCCACATCAAGGCCCTCTCCAAAATGGATGTTGCCGAGCACCGCCGCCCCCTCGACGGCCGCTGGATTCACCGCACCGAAGACGGCGAATCGTACGATCTCCGCATCAGCATGATCCCAACGCTGTACGGCGAAGACCTGGCCCTGCGCATCCTCTCGCGACAGCCGAATCTGTTCACGCTCGATTCCCTCGGCCTGACCGGCGATCAGCAAAGTTCGCTGGCCCATATGCTCGAATCCCCCAGCGGCCTGATCCTCATGACCGGCCCGACCGGCAGCGGCAAAACCGCCACGCTCTACTCCTGCCTCTCGCGCCTCAACGACGGCCGCCGCCGCATCAACACCATCGAAGACCCCGTCGAATTCACCGTCGAAGGGCTGAGGCAGAGCCAGATCAACCCCGCCATCGGCCTGGGTTTCGCTGATTTGCTGCGCGGCGTCCTGCGGCAAAGCCCCGATGTCATCATGATCGGCGAGGTGCGCGACCCCGAGACGGCACAGACCGCCGTGCGCGCCGCCAACAGCGGACATCTCGTCTTCGCCACGATTCACGCCCCGGTCGCCGCCTCGGGCATCCAGAGCATGCGCTCGCTGGGAACCCATCCGCATTTTCTCTCGACCTGCCTGCGCGGCGTGATCTCCCAGCGCCTCGTGCGCACGCTCTGCCCCGATTGCAAATACGCCATTGACCTGGCCGACGCGCCGCACGCGTTCGACGACGTTCGCCCCTGGCTGGGCG
>JBEKYH010000264.1:0-7173 GCA_049511115.1 Tepidisphaeraceae bacterium
AAACTGCTGGTCGGCAAGCTGAACGAGATCAGAATACGCGACAGTTGTTTTCTGCCTGCGGTCTCTCCTCTGTCAACTCTCCACCATTTGGGCCGTGTTCGGCCTCTTTCCTTGGACCTGGAAAGTTAAATATCGGGTCGATAGCCCCGTTTCTTAGGAGAATCGTATGGGCAAGAAGTTGTATGTCGGTAATCTGAGCTATGACGTTGATAGCTCGGCCTTGCAGGAATTGTTCGCCGCTCACGGCACCGTCCAGAGCGCCGAGATCATCGCTGACCGTGAAACCGGTCGCAGCAAGGGTTTTGGTTTTGTCGAGATGAGCAGCGACGCCGAGGCGCAAGCCGGCATCGCGGCCCTGAATGGCAAGGAGCACGGCGGCCGCGCCTTGACCGTGAATGAAGCCAAGCCCCGCGAAAGCCGCGGCCCAGGTGGCGGCGGTGGCGGCGGCGGTCGTGGTGGTTACGGCGGTGGCGGCGGCGGCGGTGGCCGCGGCGGCTACGGCGGTGGCGGTGGCGGCGGTGGCCGCAATCGCTTCTAAATCTAATAATGATTTTGACGCAGCAAGCCGCAGAAATGCGGCTTTCTGTGTTTATGGACCACGCTGTTTTCCACCGGTCGGGTTAGATGGCCATTATAAACAAAACCGTACTATCCACTGCCCGCCTTTATTGAACCGGACGCACAACCCCCTACAATCGGCCCGCGCAAATTCCCTGGGCGGATGCCTCGTTTGCTTCCGTCCTTCGGCGAGGGCGCGGGAACGACAATGCCTCAGTTGGATTCAGAAAATCTCAAGCTTACCGACTTTCTGGACCTGGCCACGCTCCAGGAGATTCAGGACAGCTTCGCCGCCGTCGCGAACGTGCAGGCAAGCATCACCGATGCCGACGGCAAGGTCCTCACCCAGCCCGCTCCCAGCGGCCAATTCCTCAAGCGCCAATCCGCCATCGCCGCCGCCGAGGCTCAAGTCGGCGCCGTCGCCGGCCCACAGCGCGAAGGAGCCGAGTTCGTCGCCCCCATCACCGTCGGCAATCATCGCCTGGGCACGCTCCGCATGTCCGCCGACAAAGGCCGCAACAAGCCGGCGGCCATTCAATTCCTCAGCCTTCTCGCCAATGCCATCGCGCGCCTCTGCTTTCAGGAATTCCAGCTCAGCCAGCGCATCAACGAACTGACGGCTGTCTACACCGTCACCACCATGCTCTCCGATGCCCGCGATTTGCAGACCCTGCTGGATCGCACCGTGCAGGTCATCTGCGAAGTCATGGACACAAAGGCCGCAAGCCTCCGCCTCATCGACCCCGAGCGCGATGAACTGGTCATCAAGGCCGCCTACAACCTCTCTCCTCAGTACCTGGCCAAAGGCCCGATCCAGCTCAGCGCCGCCGAGGTCGATCACCTCGCCCTGGGTCCCAAGGGATTTGGCTACGTCGCCGACATGGCCACCGACCCGCGCGTCATCTATCCGCAGGAGGCCAAGCGCGAGGGATTTGTTTCCATGCTTTCAGTGGGAATGCGCTATAAGGGCAAGGCCATCGGCGTGCTGCGCGTCTACACCGGCGCCGAACAAACCTTCACGCCCCTGCGAATAAATCTCATGAAGGCCCTGGCCGCGCAGGCTGCCGCCGCGATCGAAAACGCGCGCCTCGCCGCCGAAACCATTCAGGCCCAGGCCCTGGAGCGCCAGGTGCAGATGGCCGCCGCCGTCCAGCGCCGCATGGTCCCGCGCACCGCCCCCAGCGTCCCCGGCCTCGATGTCGCCACGGCCTACGTCCCCTCCTCCGACCTCGGCGGCGATTTTTTAGACTTCATCCCGCTCCCCTACGACAACCTCGGCATCGCCATCGCCGACGTGAGCGGCAAAGGCATCCCCGCCAGTCTCACAATGGCCTCGGTCCGCGCCGCCCTGCGCGCCCAGGTGGATAACGTCTATTACCTCTACGAAGTGATCCGCCGCATCAATGGCATGTGCTGGCGCGACGCCGAAGTCGGTGAATTCGTCACCCTCTTCTACGGCGTCCTTGACGCCGCCAATAAGCGCCTGACGTATTGCAACGCCGGCCACCCGCCCGCGCTTCTACTGCGCGGCGGGCAAATCATCGAACTTTCCAGCGACAACATGGTTCTCGGCGTCGATCCCAACGAAGCCTACACGCAGCGCGTGATTGACCTGGCCGCCGGAGATTTCCTTCTCCTCTACACGGACGGCCTCACCGACGCCATGAATTTCGCCAACGAGCGTTTCGGCCGCCAGCGGCTTAATGAAGCCTACCTCAAAGGCGGCACGACCGCCGAGGCGATCGCGCAAAACATCATCTGGGAAATGCGCCGCTTCGTTGGGCTCGCCAAGCAGAATGATGATGTGACGATGATCGTGGTGAAGGTGACGTAGCGGTGCAACCGCGTTCGCAGGGCGAACCGTGTCAAAAGATCATTGTTGCTCCGACTCCGCAGGAAATCGTTTCACCCAATCAGCATCAAGCCGATAGATTGAAATGATTTGCCCGGACTCGTTCTTTTCGACTTTCACGTGCAACTTGCCATGGACCAAGGCTCGATCTGGCGGGATGAACATCGGCGGATTTCTTATACCGCTGACGTGGAGGAACTGTTGCGCGAGAGGCGGGTGGGACATTAGACCGTTGTTGTACTGCGAGTGGTCGGTTAAATCGAAATTTTCATCTGTCGGCGCCCAAACGTCGCCCACGATCTCCACAGTGCGTCCGTCCAACTGCGCAATCGATTGCGGGATGCTGACGTTGGTTTCGGCGCCCTCGGTCAGATCAAAGCACAGATCGTCTATCGTCAGATATTCACGTGCGGGACGATGCAAGGCGTAGACAGCCATGACGCCGGCGACGAGAATCGTCACGCTTATGCAAACCAGCAATTTCCGCATGCCATTCGCTTGCCAGTAGGGCACTGCATGGTATCTCGTGGCCATCGTTGCTTCCGGCTAAGCCATCTGTCTAATAATCTCCGTCCCAAACTCGCTGCACTTGATCTTCGTCGCCCCTTCCATCTGCCGCGCAAAATCATAGGTCACCGTTTTGGCCCCAATCGCCTTCTCGAGCCCGCGCACGATCAGATCGGCCACATCCTGCCAGCCCATGTATTCAAACATCATGACGCCGGAAAGGATCACGCTTCCCGGGTTCACCACATCCTGGTTGGCATACTTGGGCGCTGTTCCGTGCGTGGCCTCAAAGACGGCATGCCCCGTGATGTAATTGATATTCCCCCCCGGCGCGATGCCGATGCCGCCGACCTGCGCCGCCAGCGCGTCGCTCAGGTAATCGCCGTTGAGGTTCGGCGTGGCGATCACGTCAAAATCCTCCGGCCGGGTCAGCACCTGCTGCAGCGTGATGTCCGCGATCGAATCTTTGATTACCAGGCCCGCTCCCGGTTTGCCCTCAGGAATCTTGCACCACGGCCCGCCGTCCACCTCGACCGCGCCGAAGAATTCCTTGGCCACGCGATATCCCCAATCGCGGAAGGCCCCCTCGGTGAACTTCATGATGTTGCCCTTATGCACGAACGTCACGCTCTTGCGCTTATGCTTGATGGCATACCCGATGGCGCTGTGCATCAGGCGCTCGGTCCCCAGGTAACTGATCGGCTTCAAGCCGATCCCCACCTCCACTCCCAAATGCCGCGGCGGAGCGCCGATCGCCTCCAACTGCTTCTGCCAACCGTTGACAGCGTCCTGCGTTCCAAAGCGAATCTTCTTGAACTCCTTGGGGAAAGTCGCCGCCATGAAATCCAGAATCTTCTGGCTCTCGGGCGTTCCGCCCGCGTATTCAATTCCCGCGTAAATGTCTTCGGTGTTTTCGCGGAAGATCACCATGTCCACCTTCTCCGGCCGCTTCACCGGCGAAGGCACGCCCGCGAAATAACGCACCGGCCGCAGGCAGACGTACAAATCCAGCATCTGCCGCAGCGCCACGTTCAGCGAACGAATGCCACCACCAACCGGCGTGGTGAGCGGACCTTTGATCCCCACGAGAAAGTGCTTGAAAGCATCAACCGTGTCATCGTGCAGCCAAGTCTTGAATTTGTCGAAGCATTTCTGCCCCGCGTAGACTTCCATCCAGGCGATCTTTTTCTTTCCGCCAAACGCCTTGGCAACCGCCGCATCGAAAACGCGGACGCTCGCCGCCCAGATATCCGCGCCGGTGCCATCGCCCTCGATGAACGGAATGACCGGCCGATCCGGAACCGTCAGTTTGCCATGCGAGATAGAAATCGTCTGCCCCTCTGCGGGCGCCGTCACGTCTTTGAACTGGGCCATGTGGTTTATTCCTGCTAAAGGATGATTGACCCACACAAATTAGAGCCAAGAGGCAAAAAGGTCAAAGGCCGGGAGGGCTCAAGGGCTTAAGAGTTTAAGAGGGTTAAGAGTTCAAGAGAAAGCATTCACGCACGGCGTGAAAACCGCCAACTCCGACCCGGCTCAACCTTTGAACCCTTAAACCCCTTAATCCCTTAAACCATCCAACCTTTGAACCCTCCCCCTCCGTCCCTACAATGCCCCAAGTGTTTGCAGCCAAGCCCATTATCGGCGTCGTCGGCGGCATTGGCAGCGGCAAGAGTTTCGTGGCCGAAGTCTTCGGCCGCGAAGGCTGCCTGGTTATCCAATCTGACAAACTCGTGGACGATGCCTACAATTATCCGGAAGTCAGGGAGACCCTTGAATCGTGGTGGGGCGCTTCGGTCTTTAAGGCCGACGGCTCCATCAATCGAAGCGCGATTGGATCGATTGTATTCGCCGTTCCCGCCGCTCGGAGCCAATTGGAAAGTCTTTTGCATCCAATCGTGGCTCGCCGGCGCGAGGAGTTAATGACTGCTGCGGCTTCGAGGCCGCATATCGTGGCATTCGTATGGGATTCGCCGCTTCTGGTTGAAACCGGCCTGCACCGTCGCTGTGATGCGGTGGTCTTTGTCGAGGCGCCTTTTAATCTACGCCTCGCCCGTGTTTCTGCGAATCGCGGCTGGAACGAAGCGGAACTGCGACGCCGAGAAAAATTGCAACACCCTCTGGACAAGAAGCATGAAATATCCGAATATACGATAGTTAACACCGCTGACGCGGATTACGCCCGCGGCCAAGTCAAGGTTGTGCTTTCCCGAATTAGAGGTCAATCAGCGTAATTTACCGAGCTGTTGTCCGGACCTGTTGTCCGGGCCGGTCTTTTGGGGCGGGGCTTATTTCCCGCGACTTTCTTGGCGGTTCTATTTTTCCGTTTTATCTTTTTTGGATCAGTAAATCTTGGAGAGTGTCAATACAAGTCCCACCTTCCCGTTTGAATGATCGGCGGGCCATATCGAGCCAAGTTCCGGGCATCGTGTCCTGAACGGGTTTAGCTCGTGGCGCTGCGGCCGGTGCGGCTCAAGACGTCTTTCGCCCAGTGCGGTCGAACGACGCGAATCAACCAGCCGACGGGAACGAGACTGCCTGGTTTTCACACCTGTTTCTAATCGGGAGGTATTTCGATATGGCTAAAACAACGACTACACGCTCGCGCCGTTCATCCGGCGCTCATCACCATGATTCGCATCACGCCGATGCCGATCAGGATCAACAGAAAAACGAACAGGCCGCCACCGCCGTCGAAGACTCGGCCCCCGCCGTCGAACCTCCCGCACCGGTCACATCGACAGTCGACGACGCGCCGGCATCTTCTCCCGCCTCCGGCGGCGACGATGTCGCTTCTCTTGACGCCGAAACCAACGCCAAATACGAGCAGGTCAAGGGCGGCAAGCTCTACATCAAAGACCTCCAGACCATGGACGTGCATCGCCTGCACGACATTGCCAAGGAAGAGGGGATTGTCGATTACATCGGCCTCAAGAAACAGGACCTGATCTTCCAGATCCTGCGCGCCCGCATCCGCCAGAACGGCCTGATGTACGGCGAAGGCGTCCTGGAAATCCTCCCCGACGGCTTCGGTTTCCTGCGCAGCCCTGAATACAATTATCTCCCCTGTCCCGACGACATCTACATCAGCCCGAGCCAGATTCGCCGCTTCGGCCTGCGCAACGGCCACGTCGTCCAGGGCCAGATTCGCCCGCCCAAGGAGAGCGAGCGCTATTTCGCCCTCCTGCGCGTCGAAGCCATTAACGGCGAAGACCCCGAGCGCATCACCGACACCGGCAACTTCGAAGACCTCACGCCGCTCCATCCCAACGGCCGCATCATTCTCGAAGCCGATCCCAAAGACCTGAACATGCGCATCGTTGACCTGGTCACTCCCATCGGCAAAGGCCAGCGCATGCTCATCGTCGCTCCGCCGCGCACCGGCAAAACCGTCCTACTCCAGAAGATCGCCAACAGCATCAGCAAGAACCACCCCGAAGTGATTCTCATCGTCCTGCTGATCGACGAGCGCCCCGAAGAAGTCACCGACATGGAGCGCAACACCAAGGCCGAAGTGGTCAGCAGCACTTTTGACGAGCCTGCCAGCCGTCACGTGCAGGTGGCCGAAATGGTCATCGAAAAAGCCAAGCGATACGTCGAATTCGGCAAGGATGTGGTGATCCTGCTCGACAGCATCACGCGCCTCGCCCGCGCCTATAACACCGAAGTCCCCCACAGCGGCAAGATTCTCACCGGCGGCGTGGACGCCAACGCCCTGCAAAAGCCCAAGCGTTTCTTCGGCGCCGCCCGTCACATCGAAGAAGGCGGCAGCCTGACCATTCTCGCCACCGCTCTCATCGACACCGGCTCAAAGATGGACGAAGTCATCTTCGAGGAATTCAAAGGCACCGGCAACGCCGAACTGCACCTGGACCGCCGCCTGGTTGATCGCCGCGTTTACCCGGCCATCGACATCAACTCTTCCGGCACCCGCCGCGAGGAACTGCTGCTTGATCCCAAGGAACTGGAACTCGTCTACCGCCTGCGCCGCGTCCTCAGCGACATGAATCCCGTCGAGGCCGTCGAACTGCTCAAGGGCCGTTTGGAAAAGGTGCCGAGCAACGCCCAATTCCTGATGAGCATGAATCTCGACTAATTGTCCGATCGTATAGCGATTGGCCTTATGCCTCAGTCCCTTCCCCCGGTATTTCCGGGGGAAGGTTAGGTAGGGGGCCGTAGCTGAAGTTGTTAACGCCGTAACCTGAACCATTCCCGCGCTCGTTGCCTCCCCCTCACTGCAACTTCTCCAAATTCCG
>JBEKYH010000265.1:0-7134 GCA_049511115.1 Tepidisphaeraceae bacterium
CCGGGGCAATGCGAAAACGGCTCGCTTCGCGACGATTGCGGCGCTGGTGCCGCTGTCGTATCTCCCGAATCTGGTGGCGCAGGAAAGCTGGTCGAGTTACCGCACGCAGATCGGGTTGTCGTGGTTGGTGCTGGTGCTGGTGGGATTTAGTCTGCGGCGATTGGTTACTTCGAGCGTAATTCGCATCACGCTCTTGGCGGGGGCGGCAGTCGTCTTCGGCGCGCTGGCCGGTTATCAGGTGCGGGCGTTTTTTGCTTATCCGCAAAGCGAGGAATTGGCGCAGTTGCGAAAGGCGCTTGCCACGCCGGGAGCGGCGGCGGCGACGCGATTTTTCATGATTCAGCCGCCAGGCGGCAGCGTCTACGCGCCGTACAGCAGGTATGACGAATTCGGCCGGACATCTATGTACGCCTTCTGGGTGCCGCAGGCGGCGGTGAATCTGGTGATGGAGGAATTGTACCCGGGACACGCGGTCGTGCCGGTTGATCTCTATCCAGACCCACCCGCGCCTGGGGCGATGGTGATTGATATGCGCCAGCCACCGGGAGAAGGCGGTTCACCGTTGCCGGCGCCACATGATACCGTTTCGAGTCAGCCGTCGGAGGAGAAGAAGGCGGGCTAGCGGGCCGCTCCGACGCAACGCTTTTTGGAATGCGAAAAAGAGAGATGAACGCTGAGGCACGGAGGCGCTGAGGAAGAAAATGCGGAGGAATTCAAAATGCGCATCTTGAATTCCTCGTCTTTCCTACCTCAGCGTCTCTGTGCCTCAGCGTTCATTCCTCCCCCGTGCGCGCCGAAGCCGCGTCAGGAAGCCGTGAGCTTTTACTGCGGAGCGTGCAGGGGATATCCTTACCGCCATGAATTCAAAACTCCGCTGGGGAATCCTGGGAACAGGGAACATCGCCCGCCAATTTGCCGAGGGGGTGCGCCAAAGCGAACGCGGCGTGTTGGCGGCCGTAGGCTCAAGGTCGGCGGAATCCGCAATTGCCTTCGCCGCGCGGTTTGGGGTTCCAGAGGCAGAGGGAACCTACGACAAGCTCATTAGCCATCCGTCGGTGGATGCCGTCTACAACTCTCTGCCCAATACGCTTCACCATCAATGGACGATTGCCGCGCTGCGAGCGGGGAAGCACGTGCTGTGCGAAAAGCCCATCGGAGCGACTGCCGCCGAGGCGGAGGAGATGTTTGATGTGGCCACGGCGAGCGGAAAAGTGCTGGTCGAGGCGTTCATGTACCGCTCTCACCCACTCACGCTGGCGATTATCGAGGCGATCAAGCGCGGCGAGATCGGCGAACTGAATCTGATCCGCTCCAGCTTCTGCTTCCGGACAGAAAGCATCACGTCGAACATACGCTTCGATCCCAACCTCGCCGGCGGATCGTTGATGGATGTGGGATGCTATTGCATCAACTTTTCGCGACTCTTCGCCGGAGCCGAGCCGACTCAGGTGCACGCGGTGGGGAAGATTCACGAAAGAGGGGTCGATGAGATGGCGGCGGGGACGCTTACTTTTCCCGGCGGAATTCTCGCCTCGTTCGTCTGCGGAATGCGCGTGCACACGGATAACACCGCGTATCTATGCGGCAGCGAGGGGTACATCCAGATTCCCATTCCCTGGAAGCCGCCGAGCGGCGAGGCGATTTATATCGTGTCGCGCGGAATCCCGCCGCGCATGGATAAACCCGCAGGGGCGCCGCCGGTCGCGCCGCAAGTTGAGCGGCGCGTGGCGGTGAAGGGCCACTTGTATGGCATCGAAGCCGACGATTTCGCGGCGACCGTCCAGGACGGCCAGCCGCCGCGGCTGAGCCGGGAGGATTCGGTGGGAAATATGCGCGTGCTCGATGAAGCGCGGCGGCAGGTGCTGGGCGGAGCAAAAGCAGGGTGAACCGCGGAGGCGCGGAGGACGCGGAGGAAGAAAAAGACTGAGGGCCGAGGGGCGAAGAAGGTGGGCGATGCCGCCTATCAAGGACTTTCCCCCCTCTCCATGTACTCAGGGAGAGGGCCGGGGCGAGGGTTCTTCAGTGGGGTGAATGGATTTCACAAATTAAAATGCCACCCTCACCCTAACCCTCTCCCTGAGTACATGGAGAGGGGACCAAAGGAAAATGCTATGATCTCGGCATGAGCAGCGGCGATCCAGTTCCGGTCGAGACCATCCTCTTCGATGGCGAATGCAATCTTTGCAATGGATCGGTGCGCTTCTTCATGAAGCATGACCCGCGCGGGAGGTTCAGGTTTGTCCCGGCGCAATCGGAGGAAGGCCGCACCTTGGCCGCTAAATTCGGATTCACCGGCCCCACGCCCGGCAGCATGGTCCTCATCAGCGGCGACCATTGCTACACCAAATCCACCTGCGGCCTTCAGATCGCCCGGCGGCTTTCCTGGCCTTGGCCGTTGCTGTATGTATTTGTCCTGGTGCCGCGCCCGCTACGGGATGCGGTTTATATGATCATCGCGAAAAATCGCCGCCGCTGGTTTGGGACGGCAACCGAGTGCGCCGTGACGCCAGCGGCGCGGCAGGCCAAGGATGCAGAGTGATTCTTCGAGTCTTCCTTCTGATCGCGGCCTGCGTCATCCTGGAAACCTTCGAGCAGATTTTCTACCGCCTTGCCGGCCGCGTGGAGAACAATCGCGCCCAATACTGGAAGCACGTCGCGCCCGCAGTGGCGGTGCACTTTACGCGGCTGGCGTTCTGGTATGTGCTGCTGGGGACGGTCAAGCTGGGGGTGGCCATTCCGCTGCTGGGGGTGAATTACATCGCCATCGCATTGACGGGCCGGTTGGTCTTCGGCGAGCGCGTCGACGCGCGCCGCTGGCTCGGGACGGCGCTGGTCGTGGCGGGGTTCACACTTGTCGCGGGGAGTCTATAGAAACGATCGCAAGCTCCCCATGCAAACCACCAAGAAACCAACCTGGATCTCAACGGCCATCGTGCCTCGCATGCCGGTGCTGCTGATATCGGCGTTGCTCTGCGCGGATGTGTCGTCGTATCTGTTTGAAAAGATCGCCTGCAACCGGATCAACGCCGACGGGTGGGCATTACTCATCGGCCTGCCCCGTCAACCGCTCTTCTGGGCGGCGATGGCCCTGGAGCCGCTGCAATTGTTCCTGTGGACGCGCATCCTCGGCAAAGTCGATCTGAGCGCGGCCTATCCGATCAGCGGCTTGAACATGCCCTTGACCGTCCTGGCCGCGACGGCGCTCCTGGGGGAGAGCCTTTCCTGGCAAGTCTGGACGGGAGCGATTTTGATCTGCGCCGGCGGGGCGATCATTGGGCCGGGGCAGAAGGCGGAGGCAAGCCACGCCGCGGAGGCTGGATAATTCTCTTGACACGACACGCCTGAAGATCGAACGTGTATACCGGGCGCTTGAGGCGGAGGTGTTAGATGTTGTGGAATCACCGAGTCGCCGCGGTTTTCGTGCTGCTGGGGATCATCGCGCCTGGCATCGCCGCTAGCGCCCAGCCGCCGCCTTCGGATAATGGATATCAACTTGCCTGGGGAACAGTTGCCGATAGCTGGCGGCTCAGCGTTACGCCAAATTCGACCGAGTATGTGGTCGGTCAACCGATTTCGCTTCAATGCGTTTTGCAGAATTTGGATTCGGTGGAAAGAAACTTCGCGGAGGCATCTTTTGATGACCAGCTTGGCTACACTCTCGATGTCATCAACCCGCGAGCAGAAAAGGTGCCGGCAACGCCACCGAACCCCAATATACGCCTGAGGGGTTCCATAGTCGGGATGAGAGTATTGCCCGGCGCAGCGAAGACGAGTTATTTGACTGATATTGCCGACCATTATGTCATGAACGTTCCCGGCAAATACGCGCTCGTCGCGCATAGACAAGTGCCGAGCAAATCCGGGGACAGAATGATTGATGTCGTCTCAAATCCCGTCTCAATCACATTGGCGGAACCACCGGCTGCGGCAGTGCGACCGTCGAGCGCGCAGTCAGACGGACCTTACGCACAAAATCAGGGTGCATGGGGTAGGGATGCCGGTGGCTGGCGAACGAGTCTCAGCGCCGATAAAGGCGAATGGTCGATCGGCGAGCCAATTTCCATTACGCTTGTCACACTAAACGTCGACTCCGCCGATGGATTGCTGTTCGATGCGCGCGCAGCGTTTACTTTCGATATCACCAATTCTATAGGAAACAAATGTCCGCAGACGCCTCGGGGCGAGATACAGGCGAACAATACGACCACCGGCGGTGTGCCCAGCATGTCACCCGGCGAAATCGACGTGCGTACATTTACAGAATTGAACAGGAAATACGACATGACCCTTCCGGGTAAGTACGTCATTGTTGTTCATCGCAAAGCGGGAACTGCCCCTAACCCATTTGCAAATATCGACGTGGCGTCGAACCCGATCACGATCACACTTAGGGAGACGACACCTGCCAGCGCCACGCGGCCATCCAACTAGCCGCTGGTAATTGGCATCGAGGTCAAAATGTTCTTTATGCAGCGACGGTTCGTTCTCATGGCCCTGATTGCTCTTGCTACGACTATTGCTAAATCCGCGCCTGCCGCGGAGCCGGTAACATTGCCCAGCACGCAGCCCGATTCGCCTGGCGGCGCGACGGTCGCGAATTTGCGTCTAACCGCAGCGATGGAAGAGAAAGTAACTCAAGTCGGCGATCCCGTAATTCTAGATTTGACTTTGGCGAATCTTACCGATCAAACGCGCCGAGTGATGCCACTACATGTTGAACACGAATTTGTCATCGCGATCCGCGATTCAGATGGAAGAACCGTGCCGTGGACGAGATTAGGCAGGGAACTTCAGGAGGGAAATCCCGGCGATACCGGTACTTCCATGGGCCCGCTGCCGCCGGCGTCAGCGTGGCGTTATCGTTTGCGACTCGATGACTTGGCCGACCTTTCCGAGGAGGACGGCTACACCGTCTCGGTCAGTATCAAGCTTTCCAAATTGCTTCAATCAGTCCCGAAAGAATTGCACGACAAAACTCTTGAATCAAATCAAGTGGATTTCATCGTCAGGGGCAAATCCATCTTTGTTGCCGAACCGACGACCCCACCTGCCACGCAACCCAGCTTCTCACACGGGGTGGCAGTCGAAGATTTACGCCTGACCGCTTCCATGCGCGAAACGCATTTGATGTCTGGCGAGCCAGTTGTGCTGGACGTTTTGGTAGAAAACGTCGGCAAGGAGAATCGCTATTTCTGGTATACCGCCCCCGAGAATGACTTTCGGATCGACCTACGGGATGAGGCGAACCACGCGGTTCCCTGGACTCGATGGGGCGAACACATTCAGGCAATACCTGGAGTTGGCGGGACTTCTGGGCCTATCGAGGTTCTTCCCAAAACGGCCGAGCATTTTCACCTCCGACTGGATGGCCTTTTCGACTTGACCGGCGAGGGGCAGGGATCGTCGGCGGTAGCTAATTACTCGGTCGTTGTTCGGCTGAAGATCGAGAACGCACCTGATCCAAATGAACCCCTTAACCCTGAGGCTGTCGTTGGGTTTGATTTGAAAGCCGGTGTCCCCGCGACGATCGAATCGAATCAAGTGCAGTTCACGGTACACCGTATCCCCGTAGAGTGGCCTGAAACGGAGCCACTTGCAGACGACGGGCAAGGGCCGGCAACCCGGCCGGACGCTCTCCCCTAGGCGTTGGCCTCTCACTCGACTTCAGCGCGACGCAACCGTCAAATTAGCCGCTGCCATTTGGAATCGACGTCAAGAATGGCTCTACCGAAACGACGTTTAGTTCTATTCGCCCTGATTGCCCTTGCCTCAGCTATTGGCAAATCCGCCTCTGCCGCCGCGCCGGCAACTCTGCCTGATACACAACCCACCGCTGACCACGGCGGCACGATCGGCGGCGTGCGCATTACAGTGGCGATGGAAAACAAGGAGATAAAGATCGGCGAGCCTGTAGTCCTGGACGTTTTCGTCGACAACTTCAGCAGCAGTAGACGTCTCGTAATCGACGGGGAGGCCGAACAGCAACTCGCCATTGCGATCCGTGATTCAAAGGAAAGGGCCGTGCCATGGACGCGACTGGGGGCGGCGGACCAAGATCCGAACAAGTCTCGCTATGTCTCAGGAGATTTCATCATTCCCCCAATGAAGACTTGGTGTTATCGGCTTAGGCTAGACGAGTTAGCGGATTTAACAAAGGACGATACATACACAGCGGCTGTGAGTATCAAGATTCGCCAGAGACAGCCACTTACTCCGCCAGAGATGTGGGAGAAGACCCTTGAATCGAATCAGGCAACGTTTGTAATAACCGGGTCAATAGAATCGCATGCCAGGCCAATTGAGTCTGACTTGATTTCGACAGGTGACCAGTCGCCCACGACGCGCCCGAGTGCCGGACCCTAGCCATCCACCTATCCCCCGCCCCCTCACCTCACCTCAATCCGCGCCGTCATAGCATGCGTCTTCCCCGGCTCCAGCGTCACCGCGTGATCCGCCACATTGCACGTCTCCACGCACACCATTCCCGGCCACTCATCATCGCCGAAATCGGCCATCGCTTTTGCCTTGGCGATCCAGGGGTTCCAGACCACGGTGGCGTCGGAGTTCTCCTTGGCGACGACGATCTTTCGGCCCCAGACGGGGTCGTTGACGGTGCACTCAGATTGGGTGGCCAGGTAGACGCGGTCGGTTTCGCCGGTGATGACAATTGGCTCTGGGCCTTGCTGCTTGCGCTTGAAGCCGTCGACTTTGTCGATGTAGGTCACGCCGGCCAGGCCGGTGATGGAGGCGTTGCGGATGTCGCCGATGGCGAGATACGTGTGCAGGGCCTCTTCAAACCGGAACGGCACGGCGCCCGTGTTGGTCACCGTCAGCGTCATGGTCAGCGTCTTTTCGGCGGCAATCGTAAAGCGCAGGGCGAAATCATACGGCCAGGTCTCGCGGGTGAGATTGGAGCTGACCAGTTCCAGCGTAAGCGCGCAGGCCCCGTCGGGGCGCTTGTCGCAGTTGATCACATTCCACGGCATCACGCGGGCAAAGCCGTGCGCGGGGGACTGGGGGTATCCCTCGCGGGCGCCGAACCAGGGGAAAATAATCGGCACGCCGCCGCGAATGGCCTTGCCGGCGGCGAAGTTGCTGGCCTTGCTCATGAAGAGCACATCGTTCTGACCGGTT
>JBEKYH010000266.1:0-7108 GCA_049511115.1 Tepidisphaeraceae bacterium
CCGCCGTTCCAAAGCTGCCAATTCATTTTGTATTGCTGCGGATAACGCAGCAGGTCGGCGTATCCGTGACGGCGATTGAGCTGGTCACGCACATTCACATGCGTGGGATGGAACGGGAGGCCCATCTGCTCCATCCAATATTTGGTTGTGAGCCGGAAATTCAGGCCGGTGTCCACGGCGTTCTGAATGACCGAATCAGGCAGCCCCTTGACGCGAAGATCGAGCTTGATGCCGGAAGCCTGCCCCTTCATCAATTGAAAGATTTCGCGCCAAAACCCTTCCTGTTCACTGGGTTTCAAACCGGATTCATCGTGCATGCGGAATTGAATGCCGTCGATATTCGGAACTACCCTGAGAAAATGGCTTAGCGCCGCCTTGGTATACGGAATGAGATTCTCCGCCGTCATCCCCCACACCAGGCTCGGCGTCGGCTTTAAGAGGGAATCGTTGGCCCCAGGCATTCCGCCGCCTTGGACATTGCCCCGGTAAATGTGATCCCAGATTCCGACACTAAAACTTATCCCGCGATCATGCGACATCTGGATGAGGCGGTTCAGCGCTTTGAGGTTGCGATCTTGCTGCTGGGGCGTGATGCCGATCATGCGAACGTCGGGGAAACCATCCGTATCGAAGAAGTAGGGATAACACGGCGCCAGAAATCCGCCATTTTCATACCCGAAGATCACAACGATGGAGTTGAATCGGTTCTCGGCCAGATTGTCGAGATAGCGAGTCCAGTAGGCTTCATCGTAAAAGCGGCTTTCCCAGTAGGCGCGGTTCATCGCAAATAGAGACACCCCACGGTTCTTCACGTCCGCTGTCTCCGTCGTATCGCGCAACTCACTGAAGGGCGCAGCGCGATCCGCGCTCCAGCCGATGCGATCGGCGGCATCCAGCTCCGCGTACATCAGGCCGCGATCATCCGAGCCGGCCAGCACCCATGCCGGCTTGCCGTGATATTCTGTCTTCCAAACGACCAGCCCTTCCGGCGACTGGGGAAGAGCATGATTGGCGGCTTTGAGCATCCGCTCCGCCGGTCCGTTTTTGCCAACGACACCGGCGATGAGCAGCGTCTTGCCCGTTGCGCCGTCGAGTGAATCGGCCTGCTGTATGGACAATTGCTTGTCGTGGAGGGCGAGAGTGATCTTCGCCGCACCATGCAAAGCTGGGGCGGATGGCGCCGCATCAGTAATGAAGGAAACGTCTGCGATGTCGGCGGCGTGACAAACAACGGCGGCGCCCAACACAAGTCCCGTCGCCATGAGCACCCAAGTCAACACTCCGCTATTTGTTCGCATACGATCCTCCGATGACTACTGCCCCGCCGCACCGACATGTAATGCGACCGGACCGTTGCCCCACTGCGCGGGGGGCGTCAGTTGAGCTGTTCCATTGCCGATGGTCCGGGCGGCCTGCCGTCGGCCCGTGAAGGGGTGAAACCATTCCGCGTTGAGCGATCCGGGGATTCCTTGCAGGTTCAAAGTGAATGGCGCGGCTGTGTTGAGAAACACCACGTATTCCCTTCCCGGGTCAGCCAGGCAATAACCATCGCTCGTCACGCCCTCCGCAGGCGTCATCCGCCAATATCCAACGCCGTCGAAGAATTCTCGCAGATGTTTGAAGTACGCGTATCCGGGTGGCGTATCTTGGGGACGAATTACGTCCCATGCGGTATAGGTGTAGTAATAAGCGCCAAACCCGCCTGCCATGTAAACTTCCCATGCGCGGCGGCAGACCTCCTCCGGTGATTGTGCGACGCTGTAAGTCTTGTCGTTAAGGCCTTTGGGTCCGTGCTCGTAGCCGAACTCGGTGTTGATGACAGGCCACGCATTCTGCTGGAGATGATCGAGCATTGTCGCCCGCCACTTTGTGTGCTGCTGATCTGAGCGGTAATCGAGCAGGGCGTTATAGACGCCGCGATCGTAAGTCGCGTGGTCGTCGTGGACCGTTAATAGACGCCGGTAGGGGTCATTGGCGCGGATGAACTGCAGCCGTCCAATTTTGTAATTCATATCTTTTTCATAGTTCGCTTCCTTGGCCAGATCCCAGGTCACATTGGGATACGCAGAATAACGGGCGATGAGCCATCGGAAATAGAGATCATCTTCCGGGCTGCCATTCGCCGGCCAATTCACCTTTTTGTTGTAGACCTTCATCAGAATGTGCGCGATGATTCCGCGCCGATACATCGCGTCGATCACTCGGTCGTAGTGCTGCCAATAAGGCAAATTGAAGCGGGAATGGTCCGGCTTTTCGTCGGTGCCTTCCCAGGCAAACAGCGGCGGCGGCCCGAAATCGTCATCACCCGTTTTGCCTTTCCGCCAGGTGGTGTCGTGGGCGTAGGCGTTGAGGATGATGAAATTGAATCCGTAAGAGGCAATTTTATCGAGGAAGGGATTGATGGTCTTTAGTTCTGGATCGGTTGAATCAAGTGCCCAGAGCCAGTCGCATTCATAGCCCATCGGAAAAAAATGAGCGCCATCCTCGAATATGAACTGGTGGGGATGCTGCGGGTCTACGCGTAAGCCGCCATGTATATCCGCTGATGGATTTGCCACGCATTGGAATGAACTTTCTTGACGATCTAACCCGGCCTCGGCGCTGTGCGTCAGGATCCGCCACGATCCCTCGATTGTGGGCGAGAAACGCACCTTCCAAATTCCGTCGCCGTCATAGAAGCCGGCCACCGTCAGCTTAATTCCCTGGGGGCCGGTGACTTCGGCGGAAAGCGAAACTTCAAAAGGATTGCCCTGATTACTTTTGGCGGCATATGCGAAATCATGCGGCTGCCAACGGGGCACCTGCAGCTCGGCAGCGACTACCGGCGAGCAAAGCCAGAGAAGAATGCCAGCAATCATTCGCATGTGCATCGTACGACCTCGTTATCGAAGGGAAGCGCCAAACGTGTAATCTCCAGAGCCAACTTCGTAGTCAGCGCGGGAACTGTTCATTTTCAGAAATCTCACACCTGCGGCGGAGGCGGCCGGCTTGCCGCCTTCGGTGACGGATTCGTTGCTAGATGCCGGAACACTAACCGTCGCCGTAGTATTGGGCGGAATAACCACATGTAGGGTGATGTGATTGGAGTCAAGTTTCCACTCGCTGATAATCTTGCCGCGTACGGAATCATAACCAGCCTTCACTTCGGTCAAATCTCCGACGACGGTTGGATGAATGATGATGTGGGCATATCCGGGCTTTTCAGGGTCCGGCTGAATACCGGCCAGGTCGTGGAAAAACCATTCGACAATGTCGCCGAGCATCAACTGGATTTGCGAATTGTCTCGATTGGCGTCCCATGTTTCGCACAAGGCCGTCGCGCCCATCTTTAGTTGGTAGCCGTAACCGGGATTGTCCGTCTGGTTGTTAATCAAATAGATCACGTCGGAGCGTCCACCGCTTGCCAGGGCGCGGAGCATGTACGGCAGGCCGATCTCGCCGACCGTCATCCCGTATTTGCCCTGCTTCAGATCGGCCACGAGATTATCTAAAACCGCGGCCCGATGCGCGGGTTCCACCAGCCCAAGGTCCAGCGCGAACGAATTGGAGGCTTGCGATCCCGATCCATACTGATTTGTTTCCGGATGAAAAAATGCTGCGTTGAAGGCATCGCGAATTTTCGCCGCCAGCAAATCCTCGGCCGCGGCTTCCTGGGAATTCCCAAGAAGCTTTGCCGAATGGGCCAGCGCTTCCACATCCTGATAGTAGATGGCAGTCGAGATCAACTCCGGCGTTTTATCCACGATGGCCCTCTTCCCCGACCAGTCGCCGATGCCCTTGGCCGCAATCTCATTCTTTGCCTGACTGGTCAGGTGGTCCAAATATCGTTTCATCATCGGGTAATTTCGCCGAAGCACCTCCAGATCCCCTGTCGCTTCATATTCCTGCCACGGCATCAGGACTCCGGAACTGCCCCACTCGATGGAGTCGCGCCACTTGGGCGGAAACACGGGATATTCTGGCACGCTGGTGGGAATTAAGCCGTCGGCCAACTGACAGTCTGCCATGTCGGCGATGACCTTGTTCGCTAAAGGGCGCATATCGAAGTTGTAGTAAAGGGACGGCCCGTGCAGGTGATCCTGTTCGAGCCAGCCGAGCCGCTCGCGGTGGGGGCAATCGGAGATGACGCTCATCATGTTGCTGACTTCCGCCCAGTGGATCATGTTGTAGATGCGATTAAACAAATCGTTCGAACATGAGAATTCTCCCGCCGGCGAAACCGAGGAATGAACGACAACGCCTTCAATCGAATCCACAGTTGGAACTTCGCCGTCAGCCGCTGCGGGAATACATTCCACTTGGAGATAGCGATCTCCGCAGTAATAGAATTTCGAGGCGTAAGTCTCCTCACCCTTGCCAACCAGCGTGTACTGACTCCAGGCTTTGCCGTTGTAATTGTTGCGAAATAGCGAACCATCGGGCATGACCAGTTCATCGGGCGTTACTCGAATCATAGACCCGGCCGGGCCATGCACGGTGAATCGAGTCATGTGCGACGCTTCCTGGCCGAGATCGTAGACCGTGACGTTTGGTTTGATCGTCTTTTGGCTCACGGGTGAATGCACTTCAAACGCGCGGATAGGCGGAGCGGAGCGTGAAATGCCTCTCAATTCGCCTCCTGGTCCGGTCGACAGTTCGGCGGCAGCCCACTTCGATTCGTCAAAGCCTGATTTGTCCCATCCCTTTTGTTCAAGCCGCGCGTCCCAGTCTTCGCCGCCGTATACGCTGGAAAATGTCATCGGGCTGACCCCGGCATGCCAATGCTCGTCCGTTCCCACGATCGTCACGGAACCATCCGCATATTCGAGACGAATTCGCGCGATGACCTGCAAGGGGCCGATGTTTCGTTCAAACTTGGCGTATCTTCCTCCCTTGGCGACGCGGTACATGCCGTTGCCCAAAAGGATTCCGACGGCGTTTGATCCTTCATGAATGAGCGGTGTCACGTCGTAGGTGTCGTACAAGCAGGTCTTGTTATATTCCGTCCAGCCGGGCGTCAGCAGGTCTGCAGTTACATTGCTGCCGTTTAGCTTCATTTCGTATTGGCCCAGCCCGCAGATATTGACCGTGGCCCGCTTCAGACCTGACTTTGCCGAGAACTCACCGCGAAGCAGCGAAGTGCTGTTGTCATTCCCCTTGATTCTCGTTGGAGCCGTAATCCACTTCGACTGCCAGTCTGCGGGCGTCAGTACGCCCATTGTCCAGCATGCCGGCGCACTCCAGTCCGATGCTGTGTCCTTGCCGTCCCAAACCCGCACCTTCCACCAGGCGACCTCGTCCGATTGCAGCGGCTTACCAAGATACGAAATCTGGTTCGTCTGATTGGATATGACCTTCCCCGAATCCCACAAATCACCCCGATCTTGTCCCAGTAACTCCGGCGAAGAGGCAACGACGATTTGATAGGCGCTCTGCGTCAGGTCGCGCGAGGCTGCGTCGCTAGTTTGCAAAATCCAATCGAGCTTTGGGTTCGTGGAATCGATTCCCATCGGGTCAGTGCGAAAGTCGCATAGCAGGTGGACCGGTGTCATGGTTCCCGCTCTGGCGTCCGCTGCAACGCACGCCACACCAACCAATAAAACCCGAACGATTTGGGAGAAACGATTCCTCATTTTCAATTTCCCTTCCGGGTTTGTTTTCCCACGAACAACACCCATGGGCCGCCGTCCGGCGCATACGTCTTCAGTTCATGGCCGCTCGTCTTTCCGCCCTCGGTCCACAACCCGGTCTTGGGATTGAACCAGCGATAGGTCAAACTCTCTTGCAGTCCCGATACAGTGGTGTCGCCGCCTTGTTCGAGATAGACGCAATAGAACTTTCCGGCGATTCCCACGCATGGCCTTCCGCCGGCCAATTCCGGGTGTTTGGTCATGTCCGCAAACTCGTACCCCGCAAACGCCGCGGAAATGTGTCCCACGTATTGGCTCCCCTCTTTCTTGATCGCCTCGCGCCAGCTTTCATTGTCCATCGCCCACTTCGGCCATCCCGGTTCATCGGGAAATAATTTCCATTGCCACAGCGCCGCCACGCCGTAGACCACACCCATCGTCCCGCCCGCGGTTAGATTCGACCACGCCTCGTTCCCCTGCCACCAGCCGGCCGCACGTTGCGGATCACCGATTCCCTCGTAAGTCGGCTCTCCATTCGCCACCGCTTTCGTCGGCAGGTTGTCGTGCATCAGCGATACCTTGCTGACATTATGAACGCCATTATGTCCCGTCTGGCACCACTGGAAATCGAGCCAATCTGCGTCCTGATGCGATCGATTGCCATGCCCGGTCGGATTGCTGGGATTCGAGCCATCGGCCGGGCTGTAGTGAATTCCCACCGGCTGGTGATAGGCGTCCTCTTTATGAATTTCGACGCCGCCCGCCTCGACACTTGGCTCAAGTCCTGTGCGATCCGCGCCAACCAGCCAGATGGCAGGCGACGCGCCAAAACGCGCCACGAGATACCGGCAGTATCGAGCGTATTCTGCGGGCACCGCGTCGCGGCCCAATGCACCGAGCCCCTTCCATCCATATCCCTGGAACACCGGCTGATAAACGGGAACGATTCCGTGATCTACCAGGATCGACATTAGCTTATCCATGTACTGGAAGTAGCTGATGTTCATTTGATTGATATGCCCGGACGGCAAATCTTCAAAGCCCACATCGAAACCGCCAACCGATGTCCGATCGCGCGGCCCGGTCGCCCTTCGATCCGGCTGGATGCTCATCAGAAGCACGGCATCAAAGCCCTTGCTCTGACGGTCATCGGCATACACTCCGACCGATTCGACGGTGCCTCGCCACGGCAAAGACCAGGCAGTGTCGCCCACAACCAGGAATGGTGTGCCGTCGGCGTAAATCACATTGCGATGGCCTGGCGACATTCCGAGCAATCCATGTTTGAGCAGCGGGTTTGATCCCGTGTAAGCAGTCGCATTGAGCGAGCCTTCTTTGCCATCAAGTCCCGAATCCGATGCCTGAGAACAAACGCTCCGCCAAGTCCACTGCCCGATGACGGGCGGCGAAAATCGCACGCGCCAAATCTTGGCTCCATCCCAGAACGCGGGGCGATGGATCTTCATATGATTGGAACCGGTAAACTCCACGGAAAGGCT
>JBEKYH010000267.1:0-7108 GCA_049511115.1 Tepidisphaeraceae bacterium
CGCCGTGCGCGCCGCCAACAGCGGACATCTCGTCTTCGCCACCATTCACGCCCCCATCGCCGCCTCCGGCATCCAAAGCATGCGCTCGCTGGGAACGCATCCGCACTTTCTCTCGACCTGCCTGCGCGGCGTGATCTCCCAACGTCTCGTGCGCACGCTCTGCCCCGAATGCAAATACGCCATCGACCTGGCCGACGCCCCGCACACATTTGACGACGTCCGCCCCTGGCTCGGCGCCGATGAGGGCCGCAAGCTCTACGCCGCGCGTGGCTGCCCCAAGTGCCAGCAGACCGGCTACGCCGCCCGCACGGGAATCTTCGAGGTCATGACCATCAACCAGGAAATCCGCAGCCACATCGCCGAGACGCGCCCCATTCGCCAATTGCGCCACGCCGCCGTAGCCGCCAAAATGATGGAATTCCGCCACTCCGCCCTGCTCAAAGTGGCGCGGGGAATCACCAGCACGGAAGAAGTCTTCCGCGTCCTGCCCTCAGAGCATCTGCTGGCGGAACTCGAAGCCCCAGAAATGCAGCGATAGGCGCCCGCCCCGACGACTTAAGCGCAACACAACGAACCCGTGTTTGATTTCAGTGCCTTTTCTTTAAATATCTTATTTGTCTGCCTCCGTGTCCTCTGCGTCCTCTGTGGTGAGAATTCGCCTTCACTGCCGCCCCCGCGCGCGGAGCATCGCGATATCCAACTGCAATTTCACCGCCCGCGACGCGACAAATAGATCGCCGGGATAGTTGAAATTGGATGTCATCCCCGAATAAATCCGGCCCCCGTCCTTGGAATCCATCCCCAACCCGGCCAAGTATTGCAGCCGCAAATCGCGATCGGTGTTGATCTGCGCGTCGGCCAGCCAACCGGTCAAATCACTCGCCTGCGCCGCATAAGTTCCCAGCAGATCAGTCACCGAATTGAATCCCACATCCGTCAGCGATTGCGCCATCTCCTGATATTCCGGCAGACCTAGCCGCGCCTGCATCAAATCCACATTGATCGTCGCATGTTCGTTTTCCATCCCCAGCAGAACCACGTCATATCCGGCGTTATCCACCGTGTTGCTCCAGATCGTCCCCGAGGGAAACACTTTGAAAAACGTCGCAAATTCGCTCTTCACCACCGGCTCGGTGCTCTGATACAGCGGCACCCATTGCGAGACCACGCCGCCGGGATTGAGGTGATCCTTGCAAATCTGAAAATACTCCTTGGTATAAAGCGTCGCCGCCCCTTTCACCCACGGATGAATCGGGTCGGACGTGATGATGTCGAATTTCTCCTTGGTGGTCAGCACGAAATGCCGCGCGTCGTCGTAGACAATCTGCACGCGCGGATCTTTCACAACGCCATAGTTCTCCTTGGCAAAGAATTGGTCCGAAACATTTTCCGGTATCAGCGGCTCGATCTCGCAGATGACAATCCGCTTGATGTCCGGCTGCACGATAAATGATCCGGCGGTCACTCCCGCTCCGCAGCCGACAATCAGGACCGAATGCGGATGCGGATGCACCAGCCCCGGCAGATCCCCCAGCATCCGCTGCAAGCGCATGTCCTGCGGCTCGGTCGAGGCTTCAATTTTTCCCGCGACGTGGAAATTCCGCACGCCGTCAGTCTCTTCCGTGACGGCGACCGTCGAGTTGATGCCTTCGCCGACATAGAGCGGAACGGCATCCACGCTCGGATCGTCTTTCATGTAAGAGGAAATATATCGCCCGTATGCGACGAGCTTCCACGGTGTCGGATAGACATGCCACCCCAGCCATCCGCAGCACGCCAACGCCACCGCGACCCACGGCAGCCGAAGCCAACTGCGCCTCTCGATCAAGGCTACCATGGCCGCAACCGCGCACAGCCCGATCATCACGCGCTGCGCGTTCATCGTCCCGATCCAGGGAATTAGAATCAGGCTGAACACCAGCGCCCCGATAATCGCCCCCAGCGTATTCGCCGCATAAACCGCCCCGACCAATCGCGCCGGATCGCCCCCGCGCTCGGCAGCCGCGGCCAGCGCCAGCGGAAAACTCGCTCCCCACAGGATCGTCGCCGGCAATATCGCCCAGGCGCATCGCAGCAAATCAATCTGGAACATGAACCCCGGCGTCGACGCCAGTGACGGATCAATCGGCCAATACGGAAGCGATTTCGCCAACGCCAGCGCCGTCCACGTAATCGCGCCCGCCAGAAGAAACTGGCATCCGCCCAGCAGCATGCGCGCGTTATGCGAATTCCTCTGCTCCTTCTCAAACCCGCGCGACATCGCCGCCCCCAGGCTGCTGCCGATCCCCAGTCCAATCAGAAACACCGCCAGAATGATCGAGAACGTATAGACCGTCGCGCCCAGCAGCAGGCTCAACAGCCGCGTCCAGACAACCTCAGCGCCCAGCGCCGACATGCCCGATAGCGCGATCACGAAATAGACGGGAATAATGCCGCGGCCGCGCGCCCCTTTTGCACCGCCCTTTTCCTCCCTCGCCGCTGATATCGTCTGCCGCGCCTTGATCTTTCCGCGCAAAGTTTCCGCGAGTTGTACGGCGTCTGACCCGTCTGACCCATAGGGTGTCGAGTTGAGAATCTCCGCCAGGTATTCGGCGCCCCCGATCTTCTCAAGCGATCCGCGCTTGATCAGTTCCTCCCGCACCATCACTACTGAAGTTGGTCGGCGCTCCTCAAAAAGCTCGACAAGCACGTCAAAGACAACCTGATGATTGCGATCAATGAACGCGCTCCGGTCGATTATTTTCACGATTTTCTCGGCATTCTCGCGGCCCAGCATCATCGCCGCCAGCACGCGCTTTTCGTGCGGAATCGACGGCGGCGCCGCATCCTTCAACGGCTCAATCAGTCGAGTCGGTGTTACCGTTGCCCGCGTTCGGCGTGCAAATAGCGATGTCACCAGCGCCACAACCGCGACCGCCACGTTGATGCTCACCGCCACATACGTCGCCACCGCCATGTCGTAAATGCGCAGGAGATAAAACCCCGCCAGCACGCACCCCAGCACGGCGCCGACGGTGTTCCCCCCGTAGAAAAACCCCAGCCACGCCACCCCGCGGGGCGTGGTTTCAATCCAGCGCGAAATCGCCGGCAGCGTCGCACCCATCAGCAACGTCGGCGGCAGCAGGCAAATTGAGGAGACGATCCCCCGCAGAACGATCCCCTCCCAGCCCCCAACCGCGTTGGCCACGTAAAGCCCGCCAATTCCGGGGATGGCGAACAGCACAATCAGCCCGATGATTCCGATGCAAAGCTCCAGCACGGCATAAACCCGCAGCGGATGCAGCCGCGCCGGAATCAACCGCGGCAATACCAGGCTGCCCAGGCACATTCCCCCCATGAACGTGCCCAGCAATGCACCAATGGAAACGGCCGACGACCCGATCACCAATTGTAAAAGTTGAAACCAGACGATCTCATAAATCAGAGCGGCACACCCGCTGCCAATAAACAGCAGGAGCAGAAGCGGAAGATACGCCGGCGCCGAATCCGCCGTTGCGGACTCAGTGGAACGAATTTCAGACATAGAGGAATATATTAGACGAAACTTACGGCTTGCTCACCCACACCGTCTTAATGTTGACGAATTCCTTGATCCCCTGCTCGGCCAGCTCGCGCCCAAACCCGCTGTTCTTCACCCCGCCGAACGGCAGCCGCGGATCGCTCCGCACCACGGCGTTGATAAACACATTCCCCGCATCAATATCCGCGGCAATCTTTTCCGCATTGGTCAGATCGCGCGTCCAGATGCTCGCCCCCAGGCCGAATCTCGATTGATTGGCCAGTTGCACCGCGTCTGCCGCGTCGGCCGCTTCAATCACCGCGCCAACCGGCCCGAATGTCTCTTCGTCAAACGCGGGCATACCGGGCCGGACATCCCCCAGCACCGTCGGTTGGTAGAAGTAACCGACACCCGCGCGGCGCTTGCCGCCACACAGGAGCCTCGCCCCCGCCTGCACGGATTCATCCACCTGCTTCTGCAAAGTGTCGAGAATCTCCTTGCGGGCCAGCGGGCCATATTGAGTGGCCGGGTCCATCGGATCGCCAAACTTCCGCTTGTTCATCGCCGCGACAAACGCATCCTCAAACCGCGCCCGGATCGGCTCCTCCACGATAAACCGTTTGGCCGCGATGCAGCTTTGCCCCGAATTGACGCATCGCGCCTCCGCCGCGCTCGCGGCGGCAAATTCCACGTCCGCGTCGCGCAATACGATGAACGGGTCGGACCCGCCGAGTTCCAACGACATTTTCTTAATCGCCGCCCCCGCCGTGGCCCCCACCGCCGCCCCGGTTCGTTCGCTGCCCGTCACCGTGACGGCTCGAATCCGCGGATGAGCGCACAGTTTCTGGGCCTCGGCGTTGTCGTCGATGCGAACGGAAAGAAATACGCCTTCGGGGAATCCCGCCTCTTGGAAAACGTTCTCCAGCCCGGCCGCGCTTCCAGGCACATTGGGGGCATGTTTGAGGAGAATCGTATTCCCGGCCGCCAGCGCCGCGGCAGCCACCCGAAACACCTGCCAGAACGGATAATTCCACGGCGCGATCGCCAGGATCGGCCCCAGCGGATCAAACCGGGCATAACCGCGCCCCCCGCCGGAGGCAAGCTGCACAGGCTCCAGCAACTTCGCCGCATTCTGGGCGTAATGCTCGCAGGCAACCGCGCACTTGTTGATCTCGGATTCCCCCGCCGTGATTGGCTTGCCGACCTCCTGGGCCATCACCCGCGCGAATTCAGAACGCCGGCTGCGCAAAGCCCCGGCGACGGCGCGAAGCTTGGCACACCGCGCCTCAACGCCAAGTCGCCGCCATTCGTCAAACGCGGCGGCGACCAGGCCAACTTTCTCTTCAATCTTGGACGGAGAGTCCGGCGGGAAATCGCCGGCAACCTGCTCCGTACTCGGATTGACAATTTTCATTCTTAGAGGGCGCCCCCCGGTCCAGCAGCCGGCCCACCCGCGCCGCCACCACGGAGCTTCTTAACAATATCGGCCACACCCACCACAGTCTGTGAGGGAATATACCCGTCCAATCGAGCCGCGCTCCCGTCGGTTCCAATAGTAAAGCCGATTGGGTCAGAAGCCGGCATGGTCACGCCCATGTCGATCCCGAACTTGGCAACATAGGAAAACGCGGTGTTCACCAGCACGTCGACCGGCAGATAAAAGACCGCTTCCCGCTGCGCCGGCAGGTGCGACGCCGTTGAGACGATCCCCGGCTGCTTGCCCATGGGGTCATCCATGCTCTTGGCCGCCGCGATGGCCGCGGAAATCTTGTCATCCGTCAGCCCGCCGACGCTCAGGAAAACATTATCGCTCACGGCTCCGGAATAGATGTTCATCCCGTCCTGACCGTAAACAAACGTCATGATCTGCCCGATCTTGGCCACCTGCGGCACCTGTGCCGCCGGCCCCAATGCCGTCATGTCAAATCCAACGTGATACTGGTCGAACACCACGCCATCCAACGTCTTCGCCCCCAGCGTAAAGGTCGATTGCGCCGGCGAACCTGCTCCCAGCCCTTTCAACTGCGTCGTCTGGGTCTGGAGAATCTTCGCGCTGGCAGCCTGCAAAGTCTTGGCATCGCCGGTCGCAACGTTAATGACCTGCATCAGCGGGCTGGTCCCCAGCTCTCCTTCAGGAACTACGAGCGCTGAGGCGCCGCCCGTCTTGGCGCGAACCGCGTCCCTAATCGCCGAAATATAATCGTTTGCCATCTGCCCGTCCCCACCAAGCTTGGTCAATTCCGCCTGGACGGGATCAAGATATTCGCTCATCAACGCCGACGCCTCTTCCGGGTCGGAAATGTTCCCACCCAGCGCCAGGTATTTACCCTGCGGCAAGCCCGCCAGTAGCGACTTGTCGGTGTTCTTCCCCGCCGCCAGCAGCTTGCCAAAGTGCGAATCCGGTGCGAAATCCACCAGCATCGTCGAACTGATGCCGTCGGTTCCGAGATTCACGCCCAGCGTCACATCATTGCAGTCGGTAAGAACACTAACCGCCAGATCGGCGATCTCATTGAAAGCCACTTTCAACACGGGGGTGTATTTGGCAAATGGAGTCTGGCGAATCCCCTGAGTCAACTGCGTCAGCGCCATACCTCGCTGAGCCGCGATGATCGGCAGAGCCAGCGCGCGAACCTCGGCCATGTTGACCAGCACCACAACGTCCTTCGCATCCAGCTCCTTCTGGGCCGCCGGCGTAACCGTCAATTCACCCGCCGCCGGAGCCGTGGCGACCAGATCCTGACTCGGAGCCACCGCCGCGTAATTACCCCAATTGGCGATGAAACTCGGGCTGCCGCCCAGCACGGCTGTCGTCACCGCACCATTGGTCTTGGCATCGGGAAAATTGCCGATGAAATCCGCGTAGCTCGTTACGGGGAACAATATCACCACCGGCGGATTGGGACCGTTGAATCCCTGCCCGTTATCGATCATGGCCACGGCCAGATCCCCATCCAGCTTCAAACCCTTGGTGATTTTGAGCTGGCCGGTCGCAAACCCCAGCATGTCCGCCGTCGGCGGCGCCTGATCCGGCGTTATGCCCAGGTTCTTGGACCAAGACGCCACCTTCTGGCTCAGGTCCGTCATGTTCTTGACGTGAAATACAATCAGCGACTTGCCCGGAACTTCGCCCATGGCCGGGCTGGCGGCCTGCCCGAAGCTACTGGCCGTTACCATCAGCACTGTCAAAACGGCCGCTAACATCCCGCGTGTACGCCTCATAACCGCTCCCGGTGTAACCATAAGGTTTAAAATCGTCCAGAAAATGAACGCTCTCCATCGCTTCAGCCCGCCCCAGAACACATAGAGACAAATAGAGCTCGAGTCGCGCCCATCGTACCGCCGCGCCTACATCTATCAAATAGAATGCCCTGCGTATTTTGTAATCCGATCGCCGCCCATGTCCTGTTTCATCTCGCCTCACAAAAAAGACCCAACCTGCTTTAGTCGTATCGGCCCCGGATTTCTTACATCCCCACGCGAAATTATTCTCGGTCCCAGCGCCGCCGTTCAAAAAATCGAGCCGATACCATTCATTGCCCCTCACCGCACGCTCAAGACAACATTTCCCGCCCATCGGTTAGCGGACAAATATTTGGCATCGCCCAC
>JBEKYH010000268.1:0-7099 GCA_049511115.1 Tepidisphaeraceae bacterium
CCGGTCTCCTCGTTCGTATTTTTCCGAACTCGTGACGTTCCATCCATCTGGTTTTCCCCTTCCGCTTTTTACCCTCGCAGAATCCCTTGCCAGACTGCGCCAGCGGAAATGGTGAATCGGTTCATCGGGATTCCAGAGAAGAAGATAACTGGACATGTCACCACCATATGCAAACGTGCATACAATATCCGCCGAAAACTTCATTTTCCGGGAGATTTTTTCCGCTTGCCATTAGCCGCCTTGGCTTGGTTAGCTCTCGGCCTGACCGGCGGAAACAGGCGATGGGCTAGATCGTCAAATTTTTGGAACGGCGTTCGGCTGTCTGTTTGAGGTTCTGATTCGCTTGGCTTTGTAGACATAGGAAAATCCTTTATGAGTGTAGCTATTCAACATGCTCCTGCGGCGGAGGCAGAGGTGACTCCGGAGATGGAGGAGGCGGGCTTCCGGGTGCTTTCGGCTTCGGGAATAGCGGATGGTTATTCGGGGGCGGATAGACTACTCGTTGCTGAAATATACCGCGCCATGTTTGCACTTCGTCCCTCGGCCACGTTGACAGGACCTGCGGAAGAAGGAACAAGTGAAACATGTTGCACAGACGCGAGACAAATCCGCACTTTTCAATGAAGTCGGTCAATTGACTGGCGTTAAGCGTCGGAAGTCCTCCTGCGGCGACGTTATAGAAGTCGGGAGGGATCAACGCGACCCCTGCGTACCCATCACTATTAACAAACATGCTCACATTCCAATGCACGACCTTGTTCCGTGTCGTCACCAAATCACGAATCATTTTGTCCAAGGAATTCCAGAAAACCGAATAGCCATCGCCGTACTGGTTCGTCAGTAGTCCGTCTAGAATCTCCCCCACTACTCTCGGATTCGTGATTCTGAAAAACACCACCGCAGCGGTTTTTATCTCTATTTCTGCAAACACGGCAAAAAGGCTACATAAAGCCTGCTCGACGTTGGCATATGCTTGGATGGCGTGTCCGCGAATCGCCCAGAAGGGGTCTGCGTCCCTTTTCGCTTGCACCTCCTGTGGGGATTCCATCTTTTTGTCTTCCGTCGCCATATGGTTTTCGTCTCAATGACTTGACGGATTTTTTATGCGTTTACCCCTGCGCTGGCGCTTTCGGAGAGTCCCTCCGGGTCGATCTTGCCGGTGAGTTGCTTATATGTAAGCCGTTTCCCCTCAATGCCCTTCATCGCCGTTACGAAGCGCCCGCCATCGTTCAGTTCTCGGTTGTTGAATCGGAAGGCTTCCGAGTCAACGTGGGCTTCAAGATGGAACGGCTCAACTGAAACATGCGTTCCCTTAATGCACCGCTTGAATAGCGCCCAGAAGTTTTCGATGCCATTCGTGTGAACCGCGCCGCGCACATAGCCTTCCGCGTGGTCAATAAACTCGTGGATAAACTTCGGGTCAAGCTGGCGGTACGGCTGCCAAGCGTCCGTGTAGAGTGCCGATCCGGGATTCACGTTTTTGTGAATGATCGAATGAAGCGTTTCCCGCTGGACGTTCTGAACAACTTGGGCGCGGACGGTGCTGTGCGGCTTGGTGCTATGCCGATCAAGCAAGCCCATGACAGCCGTCTTATTGTTGGCCTCGGCCTTGCCACCCGAACCACTGATCTTGCGCCGACGAACGGCGGGGTGCATGTTTTTCGCCAAGCCGCCGACGTAAGTTTCGTCGGCTTCTACAATGCCGCCATTCCCGCCCATTTTTTCCAACGATCCTGATTTCAGCGCGGCGCGCACGCGATGCAGCACGAACCATGCCGACTTTTGTGTAATGCCCAACGCCCGGTGAAGCTCATAGCTGCTGATCGAATTCTTTGAATTGGCTTCAAGCCAGATTGCGACCATCCACTTGTCGAGCGAAAGCGGGCTTTCCTCCATGATCGTTCCGGTCTTGGCCGAGAATTGTTTGTGGCCGGGGCAATTCAGGCATTTCCAAATGCGTCGCGTGCTGACGAAACTGACGTGAGTTGATCCGCATCGCGGGCAGCAAACGCCATCGGCCCACCGAAGGCCGACTAGATATTTGTGGGCGTTGTCCAAATCCGCAAAATAGCGGGTGGCTTCAAGCAGCGTCTTTGGGTTTTGCACCGTCCGGTTATTGGTTGCGTTCATGCCGAAATTATAGCATGGATTCGTGGTGCGTCAAGTATATTGTTACCAAACCTTCAAACCTTCAGACCTTCACACTTTCACACCTCTCCTCGATCAGTTGCCAATCGGTTCCCGTTCAAGTATCCCCGCCGTTCGCATGGCGTCCGACTTGCCGCCCTTTAAAGCGGATGAAAATACTCTTTCCATCCGCGTGCTGCGTTGCCTGAACGTCTGCTTCGCGCGGATATATCATCGCGTGGAGGTACGCACGCCCTGCCGATTGCCGCGGCACGGAGCGGGGATCGTGGTGTGCAACCACATCTCCGGAGTCGATCCCGTCATGATTCAGGCGGTCAGCCCGCGCTTGATTCGCTGGATGATGGCCCGCGAATATTACGCCCAGCCCGGCTTGAAGTGGCTTCTCGATCTGGTCGGGATCATCCCGGTTGACCGCAGCGGCCGCGATCTCGCCGCCACGCGCGCGGCGCTCGATGCGCTTAAGAACGGGTATATCGTGGGCATTTTCCCCGAGGGAAGAATCGAACCCACACGCGAGCTGCTCCCCTTTCTTAGTGGAATTGTGCTTTTGGCGGCCAAAAGCGGCGCCCCGATCTATCCGGCATACCTGGATGGCACTCAGCGGGGCAAGGAAATGCCAAAGGCTCAGATTGAGCCGCAACGGGCCAGACTATCATTTGGCGAGCCGTTCGTGCTCAGCCGCGCGCGATCGGGCCGAGACCACATATCGGAGGCGACCGCTATGATCCAGAATTCTGTCGAAAGATTGCGTATTGCCGAGATTGAACGCTCAAGAATCGAGCACTATTATTAAGGATTGGTCAACGCCTTGATAATCCTTGCGTTTTTATTCAAGGCGAAAGAATTGGCCTGCCGATGCAACTTTTGACCGGGCCGAACATATAAAGAGTTGATATTTTGCGAAATGTTTGACTAAAGCGATTTTTTCGTTAAGGTAAGATAGGTAAACAAAGACATCTGGCGCGACGGCGCATTTTCTCCCCTCCGGAAGACACCGTGCAGAAATGCCGGTGTCTTCTTTTTGGTAGCTTAATGTGAAGGCAGTGAATACCGCTTAACTCGCTAAAGGGAGCCTTGCGAGTATAAGTGGCATTGCCGTTGCACAATTACTGCCCAGTGCTTTTTCGGGGAATATTCGTGCCAGTTGTACCTACTAAGAGCAGCCACGATATCCGTTTGGTGGCCATTGATCTGGATGGCACGCTTCTGGACGACCAGAAGCGCATTTCCCATCGCGCCATCGCGGGTTTGTCGGCGGCTACAGCCAAAGGGGTCAAGGTGGTAATCGCCTCCGCCCGCCCGCCGCGCAGCGTGCGCCACATTTACGCGGCGCTAAAGCTGGACACCTGGCAGATCAATTACAACGGGGCGCTGATCTGGGACGAACCGGCCAAAAAGTCTCGTTTTCACGGCCCAATCGCCGCTTCGGTGGTCCACAAACTGATCCGCCAGGCCCGCGACCTGTATCCCGACGTGCTGGTAAGCTGCGAATTGATGGACCGCTGGTACACCGATCGCGTGGACGGCAAGCACACCACCGAAACCGGCCGGCTTTTTCCGCCGGATGTGGTCGCGCCGCTGGAGGATTTCTGGAATGTCTCGATGACCAAGGTGCTCCTCCTGGGCAATCCGCGTATGATGAACGACTTGGAGACGAGCCTGGGAATGGCCTTTGACGATAAAGTCACCCTGGTGCGGACAGACCCCGATTTAATCCAGATCATGGACAAGCGGAACAGCAAGGCCATCGCCGTCGAGAAAGTCGCCGCCCATTATCGCGTGACGCCGCGCCAGGTAATGGCCATTGGCGACGCCCCCAATGACTTTGGCATGTTGCGCATGGCCGGGGTTGCCGTCGCCATGGATAACGCCCATGCCAGCGTCAAAAAGATCGCCCACTGGGTCGCCCCCTCCAACAACGACCACGGCGTTCACGCGGCGCTGGTTCGATACGGGCTGTGCGAGTAATTTTTTTCGGCGGCCTAATCCATCATGAATCTTCCCTATCTAATCCCCGAGTTTCCCGGCATCGGCGGCGTCATCAAGGAGCGCCCCGAAGATTTCTTCGTTCAGGAGCTTCCCCTCTACGAGGCCAGCGGCCAGGGCGAGCATGTCTACTGCGAAATCCAAAAGACGGGCCTCACGACTTTCCATGCCATTGACGACATCGCCCGCGCGCTCAACGTCTCGCCGCGCGATATCGGCTATGCGGGAATGAAGGACGCCCACTCCATCAGCCGCCAGTTGTTTTCCATCTGGGGCACGACGCCCGAAGCGGTGATGGCCCTGACGATTCCCAATATCAAAGTGCAGTGGGCCGCGCGCCACGGGAATAAACTGCGCCTGGGCCACCTGTTGGGCAATCGCTTTGCGATCAAAATCCGCCAGGTGAATCCAACGGATATCGTGAAACTCACGCCCGTGTTGCAACAACTCCAGGACCGCGGCATTCCCAATTATTTCGGCGAGCAGCGCTTCGGCCACCGCGGCGACAACGACCAGGTCGGCGCGGCCATCGTGCGCGGCGACGACAAAGCCGTCATCAGCCTGCTGCTGGGAACGCCGCGGCCCAATGTCGACGATCCCGCCACGGTGCGGGCGCGCCGGGCGGTGGATAGCGGCGACCTCGAGCTGGCCATGAAAATCTATCCGCGCCACTGCGGCATGGAGCGCCGCGTGCTGGCACGCCTGATCAAAACGCACAAACCCAGCGCCGCGGCGCGCCTGATCGATCAGCGTCTGCGGCGGCTGTGGGTTTCGGCATTGCAATCGTCCTTGTTCAATCAGGTGGTCGCCGCTCGAATCAACTCCCTCGACAAACTGATGGTCGGCGATCTCGCTTACAAGCACGACAACGGCGCGGTGTTCAGCGTCGAGGACGCTGCTGTCGAACAACCGCGCGCCGATCGTTTTGAAATCAGCCCCACCGGCCCGTTGGTCGGGTACCGCCTCACGCTGCCGCAAGCTGAGCCGCTGAATATCGAGCAGGCCGCGATGGACGCCGTGGGACTGAAGCCGGCGGATTTCCGCGTCGAGGGGCGGCTGAGAGTCAAGGGCGCGCGGCGCCCGCTGCGCGCCAAGCCTGCCGATGTGGAATGCTCCAGCGGCGTGGATGAGGTTGGGTCGTATATTGCCGTTGCGTTCACGCTGCCGGCGGGAACATTCGCGACGGTGCTGTTGAGGGAATTGATGAAATCGGAAGCGGCTCCGGCCAAGACGCCTGCGGAATCTGCAGAGCCTGAAGAATCTGAAGCTCCGGTCGGATCAGATCCATCCGAATCAGAACCGTCCGAATCGGAAGGCGATTAAGCAGCTCCCCCAAACGGCCCCACGCCCGCTTTTTCGTAAATCAGATTCAACACGCGAATCACCCGCCGCTGATCCTCGCCGGTCACCAGCGGGCGGCGATGCTCGTGCACGGCCATCACAAAATCGCGGATATTGCCCAGATGGCCGTCCATGGAGAGCGCCAGCGGATCGGCGCCCCGCTGGTCGGATGCGGACTGTGCTTGTACCGGGAATTGATCGTCCGCAAACGGGCGGCGCGTCTTGAAGTAAACCAATTCGTCATCCGCGAACGCGGCGCTGCCATCGACGCCGCAAATCAACACGCGCTGGGGCAGACCGTCGAAGGCGAGCGTCGTGGCGGTGATGGTGCCGAGCGCGCCGGTGATCAGCCGCACCGTCGCGACGGCCAGCGTTTCGCCTTCGACATCGCGCAGCCGGCCCGGTTCGCAGGTCGCGGATAGAACCTCCTGCACGTCGCCCGCGAGCCAGATGATGCGGTCGATCATGTGCGGCGACTGATTGGCCAGCACGCCGCAATCAAGCTCCCAGGTGCCGCGCCATTCGCCGCTGTCGTAATAATCCTGCGTGCGATACCAGGGGGTTTCGCAGTGCACCAGAACGATCTGCCCAAACGCGCCTTGCTCGATGGCCCGCTTTACTTTCGTCGGCCCGGGGGCAAAACGCTGCTGAAAAATCCCGCCCAGAACGACGCCATGTTTGCGCGCCGCCGCGATGGCCGCCTCGGCCTCCTCCAGCCGCAAATCGAGGGGTTTTTCGCAGAGAATATGCCGGCCGGTTTTGGCGATGGCGACGCACTGTTTTCCATGCAACCCGCTCGGCGAGCAGACGGCTACGGCGTCGAGGTCATCGCGCCCGAGCATTTCCTGGAGCGAAGAATCGACGGGGATCGACCACTTGGCGGAAAACTTCTCGCGCCGCTCGGCCATCGGCTCGCACCCCGCCACCAGTTGGGCCAGGCCGCTCTTTTCCAAGAGCTTCAGACATTGCGCATGCAGGGCCGCGATGCCGCCGCAGCCGCAAATGCCAAATCGAACAGGGTTCATTGGCGGTATTTTAGCAGACCGGGCGGACAAAGCGCTGGGGACGGCAACGACACGCGCGGGGAATGACAAGGTGACTTGGTGACAGGGTGAGGGGATCACCCGAGGCAGTCGCCGAGTGGGATGGTGCTCGGATGGCGGTGAGTGAGCACCTCATGCGGGCGCCGGCCCGATTCTGGTCGCCGCTTAGTGCGCGGCGAGAAGGCTGGGGACTTTCAGCGGGAAGCACGGAGAAGAGGAATGAACGCTGAGGCACGGAGGCGCTGAGGAAGAAAATGCGGAGGAAGGCAAAACCAGCGGGCATTCGCTCTGTGGTAGGTCGGGCTTCAGCCCGACATGAGCGCGCAGGCGGGCTGAAGCCGCGCCCTACAGCGAGTCATTTCGGCGTGGGTTCAAGGGGGCATGGGGCTCCTTTCAAATTGACGTCGAGGTCATGACGACGCGCGGTTCCTCTATAAGACGGCGCGGGATTATTCCGTCGGGCGATGGACTGATGGCAAACCGTCAGCCTCCGTAAGACCGCCCGGAATATTCCACTGCCGGGAGCGCCGGAGTGGCGGTTGAAGCGCAGCGCTGTCCCTCTATAAGACCGTCTTGGATAT
>JBEKYH010000269.1:0-8299 GCA_049511115.1 Tepidisphaeraceae bacterium
TTCCGCAATTTGGATTCGCGCAGGGCCGCTTTCAGGTGCGGAACGAGAACACTTGTCGCCACCTGATATGTAGGAGCGATTGCCAATCCCTTCACGCCTGTAGGTTTGCCTGAATCATCGAAGGCGTTGCACACATGCAGGTTGACCAACTTCCGAGCTCCGGCCCAGGTCTTGCCCGCGCCCCAGCCCGCGATGAACGCAACGTAACGGTGACGGGAATCGTCCAGGAACGCGGCTTGCCCGCCCGGGTGCGGACGAAAGTGGTCACGAGTGCTCTGAATCTTGGGACGGTTCATTGGAGCGCGGGTCCGGGGGCGAACCAGGCATGGGCGACTGAAATCTCTCCAGAGCGGGCGAAATAAACGGGCGGAACTTCGCAATAATTTCCTCCGGCGGCGGCTCCGCCGGCCTGCTCCGCCACGATTCGGGCCGGCGGTTTCTCAGGAAGAAAATGATGGCCGCGACATCCGGCGGGTATTCGCGTATCACCTGCTTAATGCGCAGCGTTTTCTTTTGCTCATCCTTAACGATCTCGGTCGTCTGGAACTTTCCGCCGATGGCACGCTGATAGAGCGCCTCGACGACGCGCACATCCACAGTGTCGCGTCCCTCGTCCAGCGCCCGGTTGAATTCCGGATGCTCGCTGAGCCAGCGGCTAAACTCCCGCCACGGAATGCCGAGCCTTCGCGCGACCGCCCGGTCGCTTAGCTCGGGCCGCGCGCACCATTTGGCTTGCAATGGGTCAGAATTCGGATCATAGGGGCGCTTGCGTGGCCACATATTCAATATTGGCGAATTCGTCACGGGTTACGTGCCGTCGGGACAGCCCAGCGGGCGGGCGCAGGGTCCATCTCCCAGGTCTTATTCGGCGGGGGCGAGGGCCCTGTAAGATTCTAGGTCGGTCAGGCGACATAGGGTCAGAAAATCGAATTCAGGCTAGGACGCATAGGAGTTGCGCTGTTGATCAATAACGGGATTTTTAACCCCGGGAACGAGACGAACATTTATAAAACTGAGGCACGCCGCCCATTCGTGAGACCGATATGCTCTCATTCAGAAAAACCAATATCGGGGTTCGGACGCAGGCCGCGTGGATTCTGCTTGTTGTCGCATTGTGGTACGCGTCCGCGGGTCGGTGGCTCGTCAATGTTGGGTTGCTGCCGGATATGGGTTTGGGGCACGATGAAAATCTGTTTTGGTTTGGGGCGTTCATTTTCTGCCCTTTTATCGCTCCGCTGTTCGCGCTTATTCTTTTGACCTCTTATTATCGCTCGGGGCGTCCGCATCGGTGGTGGATGCGCTTCGCCACGATATCCGCCGCCAGCCCTTGGGTGGTATTCCCTACGGTTTTGATCGTACTGATAGGCCAGCACCGTTGAGCCGGAAGTGCTCTGTGCCTGAGTCTGCTGCTTTTGGAGCCCGCTTGGTCGCATTTAGCAAAGCCAACATCGGAATTCGAACACAGGCCGGTATCCTCTTGGTTGTTATGGCGCTGTGGTCAGCATCTCTACTTATGGTATTTTGTGCGGACGACCTGAATGTTTTTTGGTATTTGGTGCTCGTGCTCAGCCCCTTCGTCATATTATTTCTTGGCGCGATATTTCTGTTTTCCTATATTAGCGCTGGTCGCCCGCATCTGTGGTGGGTGCGGGTGGCGGCGACGGCGACGGTCGTATTCTGCCTGTTGAGTATGATCGGCATCATATTAGCCCTTGTTCCCGGTACCTATCCTTGACCCGCTGTGGCCACGACCGCTCCGTCGACCGATTAAACGCCGCTCACCCCACATACTCAAAACTCGCCGTCAACCGGCGCGGCGCAGTTGCTCGACTTCCATCCAATCCTTTATGTCGCGTGTTCAACCCCGGCTTGCGAATCATTCGCCACAAGGTCGAGCGCGCCCGGTGACGGATCATGGCCGGATGGCTGGTTGTGCTTGTATATCGCTTCCCTTCTGCGGCAAACTTCGCGGCGACAAATTCACTGAGCGCATTGCCAATCCCCACGCCCTGAAAATCCGGCAGGCAGGCGCAGCGATGCTCGCGCCAGCCGGGATGCGTCGGATGGGGAAAGGCAATCGCCGCCGCAAACGCCGCGGGCAGTGCCGGTCCGGCATCATCATCGAGTTTCGCCGCCGCGACATAACAGCGAGCGGACGGGTGCAAGTCGCCGCTCAGATAGTGATGCGGCTTAAAGAGGCCCCAAGCCGAATGATGCACGCGGGCGATTTCCAGCTCGATGGGCGGGCGACGCCAAAGACGCCCCCTTGAAGCGCCAGCCCCCGTATTCACCTTGAAGTCGCCGGTATGCGGCTCATACACCCAATCGGGTTCGAGCCAATCGAGCACGTCATAGTGGCACGTCACGGCGACGAATTGGCGGGAGCTTCGGCGCACGGCTTTGGCGACGGCGGCGGAGCCGATGCGGGCGGCAGTGCGGTCGACGACGCTGGTGAATTCATCGACGACGGCGATTGCGGGGGCATCGGCAGTTGCGTCGGGCGTTTCCGCGAGGGTGCGGGCGAGGGTGACGCGGAATTGTTCGCCGTTGCTTAAGCAGGCGAAGGGGCGGAGCCACGCGGGCGGGGAGCTGAAGCCGACGGAGCAGAGGAGGCCGGTGATTTCCTTGATGCCCAGGGACGGGGGGAAGCCGTCGAGGAGGCTTTTGTCGGCGGGCCAGGGCCAGCGGTCGATGAGTCTCTCGCCGAAGAGTTGGCGGGCGAGGGTGGTTTTGCCGGAGCCGCTGGGGCCGACGATGACGCCGATGTTCCAGGAGTGCGGGAGCGAGAAGCGGTGATGCCAATGCTGCTGGGAGAGCGGCGCGGGGGGGATGTCGAAGAGGCCCTGGAGCTGCTGGACGCGCGGGGTGGGGAGGATGGAGACCTCGCGGTGGATTTCGACATCGATGGAGAGTGGGAGCGCCGCCCGCGTTTGGCGAGCGGAGGAAGAACCCTCACCCCGGCCCTCCCCCGGAGTACGGCTCGGCGTAGCTCGCCGCAGGCCGGGGGCGGAGGAAAGAGGGGGAATCGCCGCGGCGATTTGGCGCGGCGATGAAGTTGTGTCGTTGGTTTCGCTCATGACATCAGTGCCCGGCAGGTGCGGTCTTCGCGTTGCATTTGTTGGAGGAAGGCGGTCTGGTCGGATTCGTCTTTGCAGGTGACCAGGACGAGCCATTGCTCTTGGATTTCGTCCTCGGTTTTCTCGGATGCGTCGGTTTCGTTTTCCATTGCGGCTTCGGCTTCGTCGAGCAGTTTGCGGATTTCGCGTTCGTCGAAGCCGAGGTCGGTCAGGTTGATCCCATCATCGCGCAGGCTTTCCATTTGTCTGGCCAGCGCGGCGTCATCCCACTCGGACAGATCGGCGGTGCGATTGTCGGCGATGGAATAGGCGGTGGCGTCGGAGCTCATCAAGTCGGTGCGGACGACTTGAATGTGCGTCCAGCCCAGGGCCTGGGCAGCGGCCAGGGTGCCGTTGCCGGCGCGGACGATGCCGCGGGCGTCGATGACGATCGGCTTTTGCTGGCCAAAGCGGTGGAGACTGGCCTTGATGGCGTCCAAGTTGCGCGCGGAATGGACGCGGACGTTGGCCGGATCGGCGCAGAGCTTGGCGATGGGGAGGGATTCGATGGTCATATTGGTCCAAAACTTACAGCGGTTTTCAATCGCATCCCGCCGGCGCCGTCGGCGCGGGCCATCTTCGGGCGGCGTCCAATTTGTCCTGACTGCGATACGGTCCCATTTCGGCGATCACCTGCTGGGCGAGGGCGGTAAATTTGTTGGCCTCGCGCGTGTCGTCGCGCAGGCCGCGGCTTTCGTAGAGCCAGATGCCGGCGAGGGTGGCGGCCCAGCGGGTGACCAAGGTCACGTCGTTGTTCTGGGGGGCGAGAGGGGTGATGTAATTGCCGTAATTGCGGAAAAAGCTGATGATCCGCGCGTCGGCGTAGTCGAGGGCGCGCTGGATGCGGTTCACGTCGGCGGTTCCCGGCGGCTGCGTGGGGTCCAGTTGCGACCAGATGGCGATGTTAGTGACGCCGAAGATGTCCTCGACGTCGGCCTGCGCGGAATAGAGGCCGGTGGCGGTGCTGGGGCTGGACATGGGAGGGACTCCTTGCGACGGATAAATTGTCAGCGGCGCTTAGTCGGCGGAGAATCTGCGACGCGAAATCCACGATGCGATCCGAGGCTATTCACTGTGGGCCAGACGCGCGCCGCCGGTGAGGGTGAGCGTTGTCGCGGAGGCGGCGGAGGCGAGGAACTGCACGGCAACCGCGGCGCCGGGGTCGAAGTCGATCCAGCCGGTGGCGCCGGCGGCGAGGGTATTGACGACATTGCCAGAGGTTCCGCCGGAAGCGCAACACTTGCTGGTGGCGGTTTGGAAATCGGTATTGGCCATCCAGTCGACCCACGGGCCGTTGTCGATGAACTGGCGTTGGATTTTGAAGCCGGTCAGCGCGGCGGATCCCGTATTGGCGATGGCCAGGCTGATATCGCGGCCGATGCCGTTGAGGACGAGCGGCGTGCCGATGACGGCGAGCGACGTGGTGACGGAAACGGTTTGATTGATGGCAATGGGGTCCATGAGGGAAAGCTCCCGTAGGTGATGTTAATGACTGCCAAATTGTGCCTGGATTGGTTGAGAAAGATTGGCGTTAGGCGGCGAAGACGCCGAAGTTGCCGGCGAATTGGCCGCGCATCGAAAACGTGCCAAAGTTGCCGAAAAAGCTGATGGGCGAAGCGCCGCCGATACCTAATGCGGATGCCAGGCCGCCGGTTCCGACGGCTGATGGGGCCAATGTGGGGTTAGTTCCGAAGGCGGCGTTCTGGGCGTAGACGCCATAGCCGGCGTCGGTCCAATGCAGTTCGTCGGTCGCTTGATAGCCGGCGGGAGCACCGCCGGAGAGGCGGGTGTCGGCGGCGTTGTCGCAGAGGAAAACGCCCGCGGGAAGATTGCCGGGCGTGCGCATCCAGGTGTTCACCGCATTGACCATCGTTGCATTAACGCCGGCGCTAGCGCCCAAGGGAATGGTCATGGCGATGACCTGCTTGACGCCCGCGCCGAGCATCGAAGTCCACAAATTGTACAGCGCCGTCTGAATCGAATTGGCGTTGCAGGTGAACGTCAGCGTGCCGCTCGAACCGGCAACGGTTGGCGTATTCGAAAGCGTAAAGCCAACCTGGGAGGCGCCGTTCCAGGTCACGAATTCAACGGTTGTGTTGGCGGGAATCCCCGTTCCGGTGACGGTTTGGCCGGCGCAAATCTGCGGGTAAGTTTGGGAATTGATGGTGACAGAGTTGCCGGTCGTGCTCCAGGTGCAGGTGGCCGTGCTGGAATTGCGGTAGCCTACGTCGTTGACGCCAACCTCGCCGATGGCGACGGAGTTCGAGAAGTCGGCCGTATCAACTACGCCATTGATGTTATTCCAGGCCGCCTGCTGCATGGTGACGCTGTTGCCACTCTGGGAAATGTTGATTTGCCAGTTGGCCGTCCGGCCAAGCCGTTTTCCCGCTCGCATCGGCCAGTTGCGGCGAATGGCATCGCCATTCGGATCGACATCAGGGCTCTGGCCCTGAGTTCGAGAGTCTCCGAAATAAAAGATCTGCGCGGGGATCGTGTAGCCGCCGCAGACTCGATCCTGCATCGTCTGCATGATGGTGAGAATCTGGGTGTCGGTCAGAGCGCGGTCAAAGACAATGAACTCGGCCAGTTCCTGAGCCACATTGTAGTTGACGTTCTCGTAGCCGATATACCCTCCTGACTGAGTCCCGCTGAGAACATTACCGCCGGCGATGGTGTCAGTGAAATTCTGCCCGACATAGAGCTTGGTCTGACTGACGCCAATCGTTCCCGAGGCGCTGGAGAAGCGAAGGGCGATCGTTACCGGGTGCATGTCGGGGATGACAAATGTCTTCTGGAAGTTGTGGGCGCTTCCATTGTAGACAGCGTTAACGCCCTGACCGCTCTGCGAGAAGGACAACGAGGTGTTGCCGATGTGGAAGAGGTTCATCGGCGACGGCCCAGAGCCTCCATTGTAGCCTCCATTGGGCTTCATCCGCCCGCACCAGATGATCGTTCCTTCGTTGGCCACCGCCCCGCCGCCGATTTCGCAGGAAGAAGGGAGGGCGAGGCAAGATTGTGTGCTGGACGGATAGTCGTTGACAGGAAAGTCGAGAAAAGCCACGCACCCATCGGGGTCTGAGAAATATCCCTGGGCGCGGAAGATGGGCTGCAACTGGGGATTCGTCTGTGTCGCAGCTGCTGCCCCGCTGTTTCCCGAAACATCATTGACCTGCTGCACTCCCATGCCGTCCAAAGCCACCACATGTCCGGCATCGGCGAAGACATTAGCGCAGCAGATCATGTCAGTAGAATTACCTGTAAGCACCGCTCCCAGGATTGGATCGAAGGCCAATTGACCGCCAGAAGGAGTGCCGGAAATCGAGATGAGTGTCCCGGCGATGGCATTAGCGGCAGTAGTGGCGAGTCCGAACGTCGTGTTGGTCGCGATGTAGAGGTAGTAGGCATTGCCGGAGGTCAGGCCGGTCACGCCGCTGCCAGTATAGATCACGATCTGGCCGGTCTTGAGGCCGTTCAGATTTCCACCCACGGTAAGAAGGTTGCCCGACGCAGCCGTTGCGGCGATATTGCCCTGGAGGTACGTCGTATTCTGAACCAGCGGCTCAACGTCCTGGTTGAACCCACCGCCGATGGGCATCCAGAAGGAGCAATTCCCCACGCCATAGGCGGAACCATTTGCAGCAGACATTCGTTACCTTCCTTTTTGTGTAAGTATTTCGTAGGTCGGGCTTCAGCCCGCCTCTTGGGGGCTGGCGCGTTGACAACCTGCCCTACATGAAGCGCGTGGTGCGATCGGAGTTCTTCGTAGGGTGGGCATCGCCCACCATTTCGGAGAAGCGGTGGGCGATGCCCACCCTACGTTGATTGCGTCAGCGGATGCGGTATTTGAAGAAAAATCTCACGGCTGCCCTGTCGCGGCCGGCAAGTCCCGCAGCGCCGGCTCGCGGGCCAGGGCCTGTTCGGCCCGCATCTCACGGATATCCTGATCGAGGCGGCTGAGCTGCGTCGAGATGGCGCCTCATGGTCGCTCAGCGCCGAGCGGACGGAGGTGTATACCGTGCCGGCCGCGGTGGTCATGGCCAACGCCAGCCGCACCAGTTCGCGGGCGACGGCGTTTTGCGTGAATAATCCGTTGGAGGGCTGGGGCATGGTGAACTCCAATCGCCAATTGCGGCGATTCAGCTTGCCGGCAGGAGCGACTTCAGCTCGGGAATCTGTTCGATGACGGCGGCCAGCGTGGGATATTTCGCGGCCAGTTCCGCGAGCAGAATCGGCCCGCCGCGATTGACGGCCTCGGCTTCGATCAGGGCCGCCGCGCCCTGGATGACCTGTTGAACAGCCGCGGCCTCATTGGGCTGGAGGCTTTTGGTCACCGCGGCGGAAAACTCGTTGACCGCATTGTTGATGAGCGTCTGCAAATCCATGGAAGAGACTCCGGTTGAAGGTTGATGGATCGTCTCCCTACGGGCCGGCGCGACGATTGCGCGCCGCGCCGGCCGTGGCGGGAGGGAAGGAGGACTATTGACACATGCTGTCGAAGCCAGGCAGAGCCTAGAGCGCGTCGAGATTCATGGGCTGGACGCACGAACCGAGTTGCGAGGCGGCATACGTCCGCGCTCTTTGCGCCTCGCCAAGCGGCTGGGTGCGCCGCCGCGCGGGGATGAGCGGATCGCGCTTGCGGGCCCTGGAAAGAACCTTGGAGACGTTTCCCTGCGTTGTTCCCACGACATTCGCGATGGCCGTTTGCGTATGGCCTTCATGGTAAAGGTCGATGATGAACTTTCGCTGGGCTACCGTGGTCATCGTGGACATCTTGGTTCTCGGTGGTAAAGGCAATACTGCCCCTCTATCTACATGCCTGGAATATTCCACTCAGGTTCAGCGTGCGTCAGACAGAGCCATGCGTGATACTCCCCCTCTATCTACATGCATGGAATATTCCGGAATTATGCACTTGACATAGTTGGCAGTATGGGTAGTCTGGCCAGCGCGTTGGCAACGTGATTTCACTTCTTCTTGCGCCCGGGCCGCTTGGCTACGATCCGCTTCACATCGTCCTTGCTGATCTGGAATATGCCCCGCACAAGCTCATCGGCTGAGAGGGGGTGGGCGGAGATCGCAAGGCCCTTGCGGCCGGGGGGTTTGGGCTTGGTGGCCATTGGGGTATTATACAATCAGGTTTTAAGTTGGTAACGCTTTTTCCTTGATTTGGATGATGCTTAGGG
>JBEKYH010000270.1:0-7084 GCA_049511115.1 Tepidisphaeraceae bacterium
CTCATCCTGCCGAATTGGGATGAGTCGGCGGCATCTGCGCCGCCGAGCACCGGGACGGTGGGACCATGAGACGCCGGCTGACGAGAACTAGGGGATTTCAGCCTCCCAGCGGGTATCAGGCAATGTGGCTATTTGCGATGTTTGATCTTCCGGTGAAGACTCGCCGCCAGCGGCGGGAGTACACGCGTTTTCGCAAGTCGCTTCTGCGCGAAGGCTTCAGTCTGCTTCAATTCAGCGTCTATGCACGGTACTGCGTCTCGGAGGAAGTGAGCGCTGCCCATTGCGCGCGGATTCGGGATTTCCTTCCGCCGGAGGGACAGGTGAGAATGCTTGCGGTGACGGAGCGGCAATTCGGCAAGCAGCGGATTTATTGGGGACCCAGACAAAAACCCGCCGAACCTGCGCCGGAGCAGTTGCTGATGTTTTGAAAATCGCTCACGTCGGCACCCGAATACCGTTCAAAAACCCAATTCTCGTGGGCCAATATTGTTGCAAACCGCTGGATGACAGGGGTTTGCGATGGGAATAGTGTATCCGAGCGACGATTCCCCGTGAACCACAGCGTTAAACCTAGCCGATATTGACATACTTTAAGTGTATCCGAGCGACGATTCCCCGTGAACCACAGCGCTATTGGGCGGAGTCCGATTCGGGGGTCGAGTGTATCCGAGCGACGATTCCCCGTGAACCACAGCCGCTGGATAGTGGGCCACGTTTGGCCGCCGAGTGTATCCGAGCGACGATTCCCCGTGAACCACAGCGAACAATCGGCGGCGGCAGCGGTTTGGGAAAGTGTATCCGAGCGACGATTCCCCGTGAACCACAGCGAAGAAGACCGAACCCCGGCCTGCAAGCAATCCGCAACATTTTGTATTGGGGGGGGGGGGGGCAACGCATTGACCCCGTCATCCATCACTGGCATTATTCCCTCCCGCGCCGCATGGATGCGGCGTAAAAATTTGTGTCACCCGCGCCGGGCCGCTCGGTGCGGCCAATCGCATGGAGGCGATCATTATGAGCACACCCGGAAATACTGCGTCCCTGCCTCGGCGCGTCATCGTTACGCTTCAAGCCGGCGGATTCTTTTTTGCGTTGGCCAATGTCATCTGCGTGGCCATCCTCGGGTACGTCTATCTGAGCGTGAAGCACGAGCCGCGCACGCTGGACGTGAAGGGGTCGGCCAAGCGTGAAATCACAAGCGACACTATTGACTGGGACGGCACCATCACCACGCGCGATCCTGATCTGGTCAAGGCGTACGCGAAACTGAAAGACGACGCCGATCGCGTCGCGGCGTTCATCAAGGCCGCGGGGATTCCCGATAGCGAGGTCACCTTCTCGTCCATCAACACCAACAAGATTTATCAGCGCGAGGTGATCCCGGCGCCGGAGTCAGACGACGGGAAGAAAGGCCAGCCGCAGATCGTGCAGACGCCGCGCGTGGAAATGTATGAATTGACGCAGGATATCAGCATCGAGAGCCACGACATGGAGAAGGTGCCGGTGGTTTCGCGCTCGGTGACCAGCCTCATCAAGGACGGCGTGGAGATCGAATCCAATTCGCCGCGGTATTTGTACTCCAAACTATCGGAGTTGAAAATCGACATGCTCGGCGAAGCCACCCGCGACGCGACCATGCGGGCCACGCAGATTGTGAGCAACGCCAACGGCTCGCTGGGGCGGCTGGTGGAGGCGAAGATGGGCGTGATGCAGATCAACCCCAAAGGCGTGACGGACGTATCCGACACGGGGAACAACGATACCACCAGTCTGGAGAAGGAGATTCTGGCGGTGGTGACGGTGGAGTTTGAGTTGAAGTGAGCGGGTCAGACCTGCGACCGGCATAAGTGTCGGCTCAAAAATCATTGAGACACGTTATTCCAGGCCATGGCGATTACGCGGCTCGCCGTCTTCAAGTTGGTTCGTTCAAGGAGAAGCAGGGTGCTGCCGCGTTTTCCCCACATGCCCTTTGCGGGCGAAAAGATGTCCGGCTGGGCCGAGATGACGGTCGCCTGTTGCTCGGGCGTCAGCTTCACCATCGCCCAATTTTTGTCGGGATAGCCCAGCGTCGCGAAAACTTTCTTCCCGGCGCGAAAGTCGGGATGCCCTCCGTGACTGCTTTCGATCGCCCCGGGCATCTTGAGCGCCAGACTCCTGAATTGCGCTGGTGTCATCGGTTCGCCTCCGATATCGAGGTGCAATATAGGATTGCCTCAAACCAATACAACCTGCACCAGCGGGAAGGCGTCGTCGTCGCGCCAGCCCCCTCCCTGACCCTCCCCCGGAAATACTGGGGGAGGGGAATAGAGGCGGAGCGTGTGACCCGGGAAATGGCGGGGAATACCGGGTAGTCCCGCCGCCGTCGGCGGGTTATCATGCCATTGGCGAATCAGGAGAAAGCATTATGAACCGACTGGCGATTTTTTTGGCGCTATTGGCTTTGATGTCGGCCCGCGTCTGTCTGGCGCAGGCTCCCGCGCCTGATGCCGCGCAGGCACAGCCGGCGCTCGATCCAGCCGTCGCGCCGTTTGTCACCAACGGCACGCTGTTCGTCGTCGAACTGGACCCCGATCGCATCGATATCGGGGCGCTGCAGAAGTGGCTCGCCGCCGGGCAGCAGGGCGCGGCGGCGACAGCGGGCGAGCCGCAGCGCGCTCAGGCGGCGCAGTGGCTCAGCGATTTTCACAAGGCCGGCGGCAAAATGGTCTTCGCCGTCGCGTTCTTCGGCGATCCCAGCACGCTCCCCGGCGTTGTGATTGTACCACTTGGTCCCGGCGCGGACGCCAAGGCGATCTCCGGCCTGCTTGTGACCGGCAAACCCGACGGGCCTGACCATTTCACGCTGGCCGCCAATCCCGACAGCAGCATCGAAGCGGTTGTGCTGCACAACGCCGTGGTCTTCGGCCTCACGCCGCAGGTGGAGAAAATGAAATTGGCGATTGAAGTTGATCGACCGGCATTTGCGACCGCGCTGGCCACGCTCGGCGATCAGCCGCTGAAAATCGCCTTTACCCCATCGATCGCGCTGCAGTTGGTCGCCGGCGAAATGCTGCCGGAAAAACTGCCGGATGAATTGGGCGGCGGAAGCCCGGTGCCGCTGGTGACATCGCTGGATTGGGCCGCCATCGGCATCCAAACCCCGCCGAATGGGTCGATTGAATTGCGGCTGCAATGCAAGGACTCTCAAGGCGCGCAGGCCTTCGGCGACATGTGCGTCGCGGCGCTGACAAATCTGGGCGATCCGAACGCCCCGGCGGGCGCCAATGCGCCGCTCTCGGCGCTTAAGCCCGTGTTGAAGGACAATCAGCTTTCGCTCGACATCGACAGCGCCGCGATGGATGCCGGCATCCGGCCGCTGGTGCTCAGCCTGATGGTCGCCCAGAAGAGTCACGCCCAGCAGACCGAGTCGATGAACAACGAGCGCATGCTGATGATCGGCGTGCAAAAGTACGCCGACGCACACACGGGGGAGTGCCCGGCAACGCTGGATGACATCGCGCCGTATATGGGCGGACCGGCTTTCTTTCACATCGCCATGAAGAGCCCATCCGATCCGACGAAATCGCCCGGATTCGGGTATGTCAAGCCGCTGGCCAATATGAACAACATCGCCAATCCCGCCGACGTGCTGGTGATTTACGACGCCGCGGCCAGCGGCCCCGATGTCGCCGCGGCTTTTGCTGATGGGCACACGGAAATGGTCTCGCGCACGGACCTGGAGGCGGCGCTCAAGGGACAGACCGCGCCGGCGCCCCAGGCGAATAAGCCGTAGCGGAAAAGCTCTTACTCACCGCGGAGGCGCGGAGGTCGCAAAGGAAAACCAGGACGGGATGAGAGGAGTCATATGAGCACGTCGCGCGTGATTGGCTGGGTTATTCTGCTTCTTTTAGTGGCAACGAGTGCACCCGTTTTTGCGCAGAACGCCACGACTTTGCCCACCGAAACCAAGGAGCAGCGCGACGAGCGCATGGCATGGTGGCGCGCGGCGCGGTTTGGCATGTTCATCCACTGGGGCGTCTATTCCGTGCCGGCCGGCACCTATGAGGGCAAGCAGATTCCCAGCCTCGGCGAATGGATCATGTACAACGCTAAGATTCCCGTGGCCACATACGCGAGTTACACGCAGCAGTTTGATCCCGAGAAATTCGACGCCGATCAATGGGTCGCCCTCGCCCAGGCGGCGGGGATGAAATACATGGTCATCACCGCGAAGCATCACGACGGGTTTGCCATGTTTCATAGCAAAGTCGATGGTTACAATATTTATGACGCCACGCCGTTCAAGCGCGATCCGCTGGCTGAATTGGCGGCGGCGTGCGCCAAACACGGCATGAAATTGGGGTTTTATTACTCGCAGGCACAGGATTGGCATCATCCGGGCGGCGCGGCGCAAAAGAGTGTCCACTGGGACCCGGCCCAGAACGGCGACATGGATGACTACCTCAAAAACGTGGCCGTGCCGCAGGTGAAGGAATTGCTCACCAATTACGGCCCGGTTTCGGTCCTCTGGTTTGATACGCCGTTCAATTTCATGACGCCTGCGCGCGTGGCCGAGTTCACGCCGCTGCTGGCGCTGCAGCCGAAAATCATCGTCAACAATCGCCTGGGCACTGGTTTCAAGGGCGATACCGAAACCCCCGAGCAGCGCATCCCCCCCACCGGCTACGCCGACGGGCGCGACTGGGAAACCTGCATGACGATCAACGACACGTGGGGATTTAAATCGTACGACACCAATTTCAAATCCACGGAGACGTTGCTGCGCAACCTGATCGACATCGCCTCCAAAGGCGGCAATTACCTCCTCAACGTAGGCCCAACCTCCGAGGGCGTAATACCAGCCCCGGAAGTCGAGCGCCTCCAGGCGATCGGCCAATGGCTCAAGGTGAATGGCGAATCGATCTACGGCAGCGGGCCGACGGCGTTTGGAGCCGAAGCGGGCGCGCCTGATCCGACCAAAAAGGATCGCAGCGGCAAGCCGGTGTTCGTGGCCGCATGGGATTGGCGCTGCACGACCAAACCGGGGAAGCTCTTTATCCACCTGTTCAAGTGGCCGGATGGGAAGTTTGATCTGGCGGGAGTGAAGGGAACGGTCGCCAAGGCGTATCTGCTGGCTGATCCAAATCGCACGCCGCTGACGGTTTCGCAGGCGGGTGATAAGGTCAGCATTGCATTGCCGGCGAGCGCGCCGGACGCGGTGGCATCGGTGTTGTGTTTGGAAGTGGGATCGGCGAACTGACTCTGATTGAAGCCCGGTCGCTTAACAATGTTATTGGTCGCATAATGCGCGAAATTAATGACTTGGAGAAAATCTCATGGATACCCGACCGAATGCGCAGCTAAGTTCCGACGATCCCTGATGCGATGGAAAACGGGCGGGCGCTATGCGCGAACTGCCATGCCTGGGCGGAGGCACGCGCATTTCGGGGCTCCCACCAGCGCGACATCGTCAAGCTTCGGAGGGAGTACTCCAGGTTCCCAACGTTTTTGTCCCCTGTCACAAAGCAGAAGCCAACTCGCAAACGGAAGTAGTACCAATCACTCTTGCATCACGTCGCGTACCACTCATGTCACCGCAATAAGCAATCTCCTTGCCGCGCGCCTCGTACGCCTGCTCAAGCAAATCCTGCGGCAGCGTAAACAAATCCCCCTGCTCCGGCTCGATTCCCATGAGGCGCATGAGCCGATCTTCCGTCACCGCGTGATCCTCGGCCGTTCCATCGGCGAGAATGTGACGAATCGGCATGCCATGCGGCTTCAACCGGCGGCAAATCAGCACGGTGCGATGGCAGTCGAGAGGCTCCTTTTCGGAGCACATCAACGCAATCACACGCTCACGGGAATCGTTGGCGAGCCGCCTGATCCCGTCGCGAAAAAGCGGCAACTCCGCTACTCGCTCATAAACCGCCTGCCCATCAACGTAGCATTCGCGCTCGTCGCGGCGCGCGCCCAGTTCCCGGCCCATTTGCACATACGCAATGCCGCGCGCTTTGAGGGCGGCCGCCAATGCGTCCCGATTGAAATGCGGTATCCGGCTAAATGGCTGTGAGCGCACATCGGCGACTACCTGAATCCGATGCCGCAGAAGAAGCCCAACGAATGGTTCCCATTCGTGGGTCGAGTGACCGACCGTGAAGATTGGATTCAGCGCTTCAGCCATGTGAGCTTTCACTTCAACCCCTCAGCCGACACATTCCTCTTCCTTCGCGTCCTTCGCGCCTTCGCGTTAAAATCTTCTCTGCGTATTCGCTTCTCCGCGTCCTCCGCGCCTCTGCGGTTCAATCGCATTTTTTTCAATGCGGCAACGGAAACTTCCCGCAGAACTGCGCCACTTCATCCCGGATCATCGCCAACCTCGCGGCGTCGGCGCGGTGGGTGATGGCCCGATCGAGGAAATCCGCGACGATTCCCATGTCCGCTTCTTTCAAGCCGCGCGTTGTCGTCGCCGGCGTTCCCAGGCGAATGCCGCTCGTCTGCGTCGGCGGGCGTGGGTCGTTGGGGATGCCGTTTTTGTTGGCGATGATCCCGGCCGCTTCCAGGGCCTTTTCGGCGTCCGCGCCGGTCAGTTCCGTCCCGCGCGGGCGGAGATCGACGAGCATCAGGTGATTGTCGGTGCCGCCGCTGACGAGGCGATAACCCTTCGCCTTCAATGCGTCGGCCAGAGCGCGGGCGTTCTTCACGATCTGCTGCGCGTACGTCTTGAACTCGGGCTTGAGCGCCTCGCCGAACGCGACGGCCTTAGCCGCGACGATGTGCATGAGCGGGCCGCCCTGACTGCCGGGGAATACGCTCCGGTTAATCGCCTTGGCCAGTTCGGCGTCATTGGTGAGGACCAGCCCGCCGCGCGGGCCGCGCAGGGTTTTGTGCGTTGTGGTGCTCACCACGTGCGCGTGCGGGAACGGCGAGGGATGCACGCCCGCGGCGACCAGCCCCGCGATGTGCGCGATATCCGCGAAGAGCAGCGCCCCCACTTCGTCGGCGATCTGCCGGAAGCGAGCAAAATCAATCACGCGCGGATAAGCGCTGTAGCCGCACAGGATCATTCGCGGCTTGACCTCTTTCGCCTTGGCCCGCACCGATTCAA
>JBEKYH010000271.1:0-7066 GCA_049511115.1 Tepidisphaeraceae bacterium
CAGGACAAATCCGCGTCTTCCAGGTAGGCGAAGAAGACATCATCGAACAGCCCGGCGCGCGCGATCGCGTCGGCCCGGACGATCATGGCCGCGCCCGACGCCAATCCAAGAGTGCGGTGCTGCTGAAATTGACCGAAGTCGCGCTCGCCACAGGCGGTGGTAAAGCCGAAGCCAAGGAAATGGGAGACATTTCCCGCCGTGTTCAGGCGGTCAACGCGCGGATGCAGCATCACTTTAGATTGGGCGCACGCCACCGTCGGCCGCTTTTCGAGATGCGCCACCAATGCCGCGAGCCAGCCGCTCCGGACGACCGTGTCCTGGTTGAGTAGGGCGACGTATTGAACATTGGGGTAGAGGCGGTGGACATAGTCCCAGCCGACATTATTCCCGCCGGCAAATCCCAGGTTTTCACGCCGGCGAATAAGTTCCACGCCTGGAAACCGTCCCGCGACCCATTCTGCCGAACCGTCGCTGGAAGCATTGTCCACGACAACGCAGCGCACATTCAGCGGCCCGTCATCCGAAGCCAGCACGGAGTTCAAACAATCGGTCAGGTATTCCAGTCCATTGTGGCAGACGATCAGGACGGCGACTTCAAGACCCACCGGAAGTGATTCGGCATCGCCTTGGGCGGCGACTGCGTCGGCATCGGTGATATGGGCGATCGCTTCAGAAACATCAGCGACGGGACTGTTGACGTGGGCAAACGCCGGCTCGCGCCGCGTCGCATCGGCTCCAGGAAGGCTCGGCGCCAATAGCTCCGGCATCTTCACTCAATCCTCGCTCCGCGGGTTGGGCTTGGTCACATTCCGGTCGCTCATGCCATGCTTTTCCATGATGATTCCGACGATCTGCGCCAGCGTGGAAATCTTCTGATCCTGCCGGCTCACGATGGTCAGCAACTCAAAGATCATCAGGAGCAAGAACGCCACAACCATCAGCAGAGCCACCGTGTGATAATCGATCCCCAGCCGCCCTGCCAGCCAGCCAATGCTGTCCTGGCGAGCCGCCAAAAGCAAAAATGGCAGCCCCGTGAATAAAAAGACCAGAGCGTGCCGTTCCTTGAGGCGATAGAAGCGCAGCCTCCGCACGGCCATGAACAAAAAGGTAAGACCGAAAACCACCAGGATTATTCGCGGAGGATTGATCATGCGCCACTTTCGGTCGGCACCGCCGCGTGCGCTGGCGGCTGCACCTTTTCCCGCGGCCATGGTTGGCGGATCATGTCCAATGCCAGCCCCACGCCGACTTTTACAACATACCACAATCCGTGCGGCAGGCCGATGCTGGTCGTGCCGTACATGCGCCGCCGCATCCGCGCGGCTATCTCCACCACTTTGAATCCCGACCGGTGCAGCAAAAGGATCACTTCCGGCTCGGGATAATCCTCGGGATACCAGTGGGCGAAGGCGCGAATCACCTTGTGGTTGGCCGCGCGAAAGCCGCTGGTGCAGTCAGTGATCCGCAGGCCGCAGAGCATGCGGATCCATGTGCTCAGCACGCGAATGCCAGTCATGCGCGTCACCGACTGGCGAAATTTGGTCGCCCTCAAGAACCGCGAGCCGACGACCATGTCCGCGCCGCTTGTCTGTAGTTCGTGGACCAGCTTATGAACTTCACTCGGCCGGTGCTGGCCGTCGCCGTCAACTTGAATCGCGATGTCGTAGCCATGCAGCGCCGCGTAGCGATACCCCGTCTGCATTGCCCCGCCGATTCCCAAATTAAACGGCAGGCTCACCACCGCTACTTCCTTGGGAACCTGCCGCACCGTGTCGTCTGTTGAGCCGTCGTCAATTACCAGTACGTCATAACACGGCTCGAGTCTGCGCAGGCGGCGGACCAGCTTGCCGACGGATTGTCTCTCATTAAACGCCGGAATGATGATCAGACAGCGCGGCTCTTTCGTCGCCTGCCCTTTTCCTTCCGCAATGGGCCTTGCCGCCAACTCAGCCGGTGCGGCCCCTATCGCGGCCATGACAGGCTTGACCGCTGGCGGGCCGGGCGAGCGAGTTAACGCAACCGGTGGCACTGGCATCCTATTGTATCGTAACGCCGCCCTCAGGGCGATATTCCCTATCCTTCCATTTCGTAAGGATTTTGCGAATCGGATTCTTCACCGCAAAGACGCGAATGACGCGAAGAAATGCGGGATTCACCGCCCGGTCGCATTAGCGACCTTGAGGCGCGGAGGACGCAGAGGTAAATCAGAAGTCAGATTTAATTTGATTCCTGTTTTCCTTTGTGTCCTCTGGATGCTCCGTGGTGAATCTTGTCCTTTGATTTGCTTCGCGTTCTTCGCGTCTTGGCGGTGAAAATTTTTTTGAATTTCTATCGGGCTAAGAAAGCCTCTTGCAGGATATCCCCGAATTGCCCTACCGTACGGTTGAATCTCCCCAAACCATCGAGCACGAGTGGGGCGTCGTCGGCCATGCGGCGGCGAAGCGCGTCGTCTGATGCGAGTTTCACGATTGCCTCGGCCAGCGATTCGATGCTCCCCGGCCGATAATGCAATCCGCAACTTCCATTGCGCACCTGCTCGGCCAGCCCGAACACCGGCGTTGTGATCAGCGGCAGGCCAAACGCCATCGCCTCCTGGGTCACGCGCGGATAACACTCAATCCGCGAAGAGCAGACGAATAAGTCGGCCGCCTTGTAATACCGCGCGACGTCGGCCGTTTCCTCGGCGATCGTCACGCGCGACGGCAGTTCCCCTTCCAATCCCTTGATGGCTGCCTGCAATTGGTGCAGGTAAGGCTCTGTCTTGTCGCCGACAAAAAAGACGCGCAGCCGCGCCCGCAGCCACCAGGGCAAGGCCGCCAGCGCCTGCACGAGATCCATCTGCCCTTTGCGCTGGCAGATCGAACCGACCGTCAAGATCACCAGATCATTTTCCGCCGCGCCCAGGGATTGTCGCGCGGAATTCCGCGTCCACGCCGATGCACCGGCTTTTAAGCGGTCCAGGTCCAGCGGATTGTGCATGGAGACAAAATTGTGCGCCGTGTTCCACGACGCATACACCTGCCGCGTGGCGTCGGAGCCGAATATCACGCGGTACGGCTTGGCAAAACATTCCAGGCAGCGCTGCGCGACCGTGTATCCATAGCGTCCAAAATACGCTCGCCACCCTTCGCTCTCATGGATGTTCCAGACCACCGGCAATCCCGCGCGGCTCGCCGCGTCCACCGCGAAAACCGTATCCAGCGTATTGGCCCAGACCACGTCGGCCTTCCACTCGTCCTTCATCCTCCGGCCCAATTCGGTAATCGACGGGTCGTACGCTTCCGGCCGCGCCAGCGCCGGGGCCAGAGGATTCTCGCCCAGCACATGCACCGGGATTCCCAGCTTCTCATACCATTGCCGCAGCGGCCCGTCGGGCACGCACGCCACGACGGGCTCAATCACGCCGCTGCGCAGCAGGGCCGCCGTCAATTCATATTGAATCAGCGGGGCGCCGGTGAAATTCAGGAAATGGCTGAAGACGCAGGTCCGCAGCCGCCGCACGGGGGAGCGCGCCAATCGCCGCGGCTGCATGCGGAATTTTTCATCCTCCAGCGACAGATTCGGGTTGTAATAGGGATCAATCCGCGCCCCGTATTTGGTTCGGTATGCGATCACTTCGCGCGGGTCGTCCGCGAACCCGCGGCTCACGCCCTCGTAGTGGACCAGCTCCGCCGACGCCACGCAGACGCATCGCAATCCGCGCGCGCCAAGCCGATAACAGTAATCAACATCGTTGTAAGCGACGGAAAACGTCTTTTCGTCCAATCCCCCCCGCTCCAGGTAAAGCTTTCGCGGCGTCAAAAGGCACGCCGCGGTCACCGCCGAATAGTTCCGCGTCAATCGTGCGTGAGAGAGATACCCGTGATCCCAACCCGACGACAACTTAAACGCGTGCCCTGCCAGCCCGTGATGTAAACCGTGGACGATGCCGCCGTGCTGGATGCGCCCATCGGGATATACCAGCCGCGCCCCAACCGCTCCCACGCCCGGCATCTGCGCGTACCCGATCATGCGGCTGAGCCACCGGCCGTCGACCACTTCCGTGTCGTTGTTCAGCAGCAGGATGAATTCGCTCTCGACCGCCTCGGCCGCGCGATTATTGATCGCGGCGAAACTGAATTTACCGCCCGTCTCGACGCGCACGACTCGATGCGGCTGATTGCTAAGAAATCTCAACGTGTCTGCATCATCGCTCTCATTGTCGACGATGACGATTTTGTAATTCCGGTACGTCGTCTTCTCCAAAGATTTCAAACAGCGCTTGAGCAATTCGACTCGATTGCGCGTCGGAATCAGAATCGATACGCTCGGCCCTTCATCGGGAAACTCGGCGGCGAAAATTCCCAGGCCTCTCTCCGCGGCCCAATCCGGCTGTTGCGCTTTCCCCTGGCCTCCGCGCCGGTCCAGCGCCTCCTGCACGGCGTTCAACCCCGCGGCAAAACTGTCCGGCTTGGCGGCGCCGTTGGTGGCGGTTGAACCATGAATCGCCCGCCAGTGGTAAAGCACCAGCGGAATATGCCCCACGTGGCGCGCTCGCTCGGTGGCCCGCAGCGCCAGGTCGTAGTCCTGGGAACCCTCGAACCCGACGCGCGTCCCCCCCACCGTCGCAAATAGCTCGCGCCGCACCGCGCACAGATGCGAAAAATACATATACGAGAGCAGCAGTTCCGGCGAAAAATCCGGCTTGAATTCCGCATCGTAGCGCTTGCCCGCGACGTCGATCTTGTCGCTGTCGGAGTAGACAAAATCCGTCTGCGGATGCTCGGCGACATACAACGCGACCTCGCCCAGCGCATCGGGCGTCAGCTCATCATCGTGATCCAGGAACAATAAAAAATCGCCGCCGGCCAATTCCGCGGCGGCGTTGGTGGTGCGGCTGATGTGACCGTGATTGGGGCAAAAGGTCACCTTGATGCGACCGTCGCGTTTCGCCCATTCGCTCAGCGCGTTCCTCACTTCCTCGCGCGCGCTTTTGTCATCGGCGATACACAATTCCCAATCGCCATAAACCTGGCCCACGACGCTCTTGATGGCTGCCTCGAGATACTCCAGCGGCGGATCATGCACCGGCATCAAAACGGAAAGCTTCGGCAGCCCGGTGCGACAATCGGCCAGCCGCTGGCGCAGGCTGTCCTCCTGCTCGCTCGTCCACCGATTCACCGCCAGCCACGCATCGTACGGCAGCATTGGCGGCGGGGCCTGGCGATCGTCGCTGGTTACCTCCGGCCGCACCCACCGGTAATAATTGAACCCCATCCGCACCAGCATGGGCAGATCGCGCACAAACGCCTTGGCCCCGGTGCGGCGCAGCCGGTCCAGCGCCGCGTCGCGCGCAAAGGGGACGAATCGCACCATCGCCGACGCGCCGTCGACGCATCGGCGCAATACGGAGCGGTGGCCGTTTCCGTTGCCAAGCCCCGATATCGCGTTTCCCTGCGTCATAATGCTGTTAAATCCCCTGCGTCCGATTTCCCACGAGACGCCAATGTAGCGGCTGATCGCGGCGCATCCAACCCCGCGTCTGGCGGCGCCTTGCCGACGGCAGCCAATCCCCATGCGTTCACCGTCGGGAAGCGCCGGCTATAAAGATATTGTGCCTACGCGGGTTGGATCAATTCCCGGAGAGTGGCAAATTGTTGAGAGATGGCAGGGTTCATGGAGTAAGAAATGCAATTGAACCGCCAAGGCCGCCAAGAACGCCAAGAAAGATAAAACCAACCGCGGAGGCGCGGAGGTCGCAGAGGAGGTCAATGAGATCAATTTCAAAACGGAGCTTTGATTCTGGTCTTCTCCGCCTGCTCTGCGCCTCTGCGGTGAGCGAGTATTTCTGATTTCCTTGGCGTTCTTGGCCGCCTTGGCGGTTCAATTGCATTTTCTTCACACCGCCCTCGAGCCGCAGCGGGGGCAGAAGACGGCGTCGGGCGGCAGGCTCGCGGCGCATTTTTCATTGATGCAGGGGTGAACGCCGCTGGGACCGGGGGGTGGGCGGACGTGCAATATGGGGCGCTCGGTGAGGAGCATGGCGCGCACGCGGCGGGCCAGGCCGCTGCGGATGTCGCGGCTGGTTCCGCGGACGTAGCGAGCGTGAACCGCGCCGGCGAGGGCGAGGGGGATTGTCCATAGTGCGCCACACCAGACGCCGACGGCGGCGGCGAAAAGCCAGATCGGGCGGAGACCCAGGCCGACGCCGACGCCGGTGACGGGGGTGATGCCTTCGGCGGCGGTGATTTCGTTGAAGCCTTTGGCAAATTGCCTGAGCATCGCGGCGTGGCGGCGGACTTCGAGCCAGTGGAGGAAGTAGCCGACGGCGAGGAGGAGCGTCCATTGGCCCCAGAATTGGGCGGCGCGATCGACGACAAAACCTGATGACGTTTCCAGCGGCCACGCCCAGACGGCAGGCCAGAGTTGGGGGACATCAAATGCGCCCGATGCGAATGCCTGCGTTATGGACAAAATCGCCAGGATGGGAACGCCGATCAAAATGAGTGCGGTCAGAGCGCTGGGGCGGAGGTCTTTGACGGTTGTTTCGCGGAGAAAGGTCGCGCGTTTATCGCCGGTGCGGAGGGCGAGCCATTCGGAGAGATGCCAGAGTTGCTGTTCCTCGACGATCATGAGATGACGCAGGCGGCGCGTCCAGCAGATCAGGGGAGCGAGGCCGAGGGTGAGGAACGCGAGGATCGCCGTTTTGATGACGCCCCAGGGTTTGCCGCGGTAGCCCCAGCGGCGGCGGCTGAGGCTGGCGAGGACGCCATCGGCTAATGCGTCGGGGCGATGGGGCGGCTCGACGGAGAAAGCCGTGGGAGAAAAGGGGGCGGCGTTGGCCGTGCTCATGTTCTGGTCCTTTGCCCAGGTTGGGCAAATACAACCGGCAAAAGGTGGGCGGTGCCCACCCTACAGATCCAATTCCGATTGCGTCATCCCCGCGCGCTTAGGGGGTCGGGCTGCGGGCGGCCGCAGCGGCGGCAGAATTTGGCCCAGGGGGGATTCATTTTGCCGCATTCGGTGCAACCAGTCGGGCCGGGAATACGCCAATTGACCGGGCCGAGCATCAGGCCGGCGACCTTGC
>JBEKYH010000272.1:0-7029 GCA_049511115.1 Tepidisphaeraceae bacterium
AGTGTATTATTTACACTAACTAGGCGTTTGTCAAGGAGAATGCGCGCAATTCCGAATCAGGAATCCATGGGAGCTGAAGGAAGGGCAAGATTTTGCAGTGACTGTCAACCCGCCCCAGACATTGCGCCATGTAGGACTTGAACCTACAACCCGCTGATTAAGAGTCAGCTGCTCTGCCAATTGAGCTAATGGCGCGATGGCGAGTTTTTATGCCGTTTTCGGGGATAAGTCAATGTCGGGCTTGATGGCGTTATGCGCCCACGTGCGCCCGCCCTGTTCGCCTGACCCGCGCGAAACTCGCCCCCACCCATGGCGTCCAGGGTTTTATGTGAAGATTTTGTAAACCCCGTCAGCTTTCCCCTGAAGATGGTACGCTTATCGCAGAATTCACTCGGCGCGTCCCTGTGACTGGCCGATAGGAGGATCGGGGCAGCGGCCGCCGACATAATCCGGCACGCTCCCCCCACGCGGCTTTATCTTCGCATTGTGGCAGTGGTATATTGATGGCCCATCTCCATGACCGGCATGACCCTGGTAACCTCGCATCGTCCGGCCCATCGCGGCAACGGCCATCGGCTGCATCAACCTAATTCGTTGCGCCTCGCCGCCATTGATGTTGGCTCCAATTCCATCCATATGATCGTCGCCCAGGCCGACGCCGACGGGGGAATCACCACGCTCTGGCGGCTGAAGGAACCGGTGGGCCTGGGCCGCATCAGCTTTCCCTCGCGGCGGCTCAGCGCTGAGGCAATGGATCGCGCCATCCACGTTCTCGAGCGATTCAAGCAGCAGGCCACGCAGCGGCAAAGCGAAAAGATCATCGCCGTCGCCACCAGCGCCATCCGCGAGGCGACCAACGGCGGCGATTTCATCGAGCGGGCCCGCCGCGAAGTGGGGATGACCGTTAAAGTCGTCTCCGCGCGCGAGGAAGCCCGACTCATTTATCTCGCCGTTCGGCATACCATGCACCTCAAGAGCGAGCCGCATCTCATCATCGATATCGGCGGCGGCAGCGTCGAGTTCATCGTGGGCGACCAGAAGCGCACCATGCTTCTCGAAAGCCGCAAGCTCGGCGCGGCCCGCATGAGCGCCACTTACGTGAAATCCGATCCGATCTCCAAGTCGGAATACGCGGAACTGCTTGCGCATTACGACAGCGAGCTTCTTCCCCTCTGCCGCGCCATCGACGCGCTAAAGCCGGTGAAAGCCATCGGCACCAGCGGCACGCTGGAAAACGTCGCCGCCATGTGCGGCAGCGAAGCGGGGACCAATGGCGATTCGCATCGGCTGGCCGTCATCGAGCGCGGGCCGCTGGATAAACTGGCCGAGGAACTGGTCGAAAGCCGCGCCAAGGACCGCCTGAAAATCCGCGGCCTGGACGATCAGCGCCGCGATCAGATCACCGCCGGGACGCTGCTCATCAAGGAAATCTTCGACCGCCTGCATCTTAAGCGCATGCACATCTGCCCCGCCGCGTTGCGCGAAGGCATCCTGCTCGATTATCTCTCGCGGCATCTCCCGGACCTGGCGATCCGCCGCGAAGTCCCCGACCCGCGGCGGCGCAGCGTCCTCGACCTGGGCCGGCGCTGCGACTGGCACCGCACCCATGCCGAGCACGTGGCCAAGCTGTGCCTGAAGATGTTCGATGAATTGCAATCACTGCACGGCATGGGAACCGCCGAGCGCGAGTTGATCGAATACGGCGCCCTCCTCCATGACATCGGCTGGCACATCGGCCGCCAGAGCCATCACAAGCACAGCATGTACCTGATTCTCAACGGCGACCTGAAAGGCTTCACGCCCGAGGAAATTTCGATCATCGGCCACATCGCCCGTTATCACCGCCGCGCCGCTCCCAAGTCCAAGCACAAAACCTACGCCCGCCTCCCCGGCCGCGCCCGGCGCATCGTCGATGTCGGCGCCGCCCTGCTGCGCTTGGCCGATGGCCTGGACCGGAGCCACTCCAGCGTGATTCAGGATTTGCGCATGAAGATCGACGACAAGTCGGTGCGCAGCATTTTGTCCGCGCGTTCGGACGCCGAACTGGAAATCTGGGGCGCGCGCCGCAAGATGAAATGGTTCTCCAAGGTGTTCAAATCGGATCTTTCGTTTGACCTGGCCAAGCGGTAGGCGTCGCGCGCCCCGGCCATAACCCCAATTTATCTTTCCGCAAACTTAACAAAAGGACGCAGAGGGAAAAGAATCACAATTGATTCCTTCCTCTGCGTCCTCCGCGTCCTCCGCGGTGAATCTGAATTCTGTTGGGCTTTACCGCCGCGGCCCGCGATCTCCGCCGCCGCGCGGCCCGCGGTCGCGTCCGCCGCCACCCCCACCGCCGCGACGCTCGCCGCCGCCACGAGGGCCGCGGTCGCCGCCGCCGTGCCCACCCCCGTGCCCACCCCCATGCCCACCATCGTGCCGATCGCCTTCCGGTCCGCCCTGGCCTTCGCTGCCGGCGGGCGCGCCGACCGGCTCTGGATCGCTGTTGCCTTCATCCTTCATCGCGGCCTTGCGGCTCAGCTTGATGCGGCCCTGGTCGTCGATGAGGATCACCTTCACCCGCACCTCGTCGCCGATGTTGACGAAATCAGTGACGTTCTGCACGTACCGGTCGCTCAGTTCCGAGACGTGGCACAGCCCGTCGGTCTCCGGCGCGATTTCGACAAACGCTCCGAAATCCTTGATGCTTACCACGCGGCCCGCGTAAATCTTGCCGATCTTGACCTCCGCGGTAATGGCCTCGACCAAATCGCGAGCTTTCTCGGCCCCCTTCTGATCGACCGACGAGATGTAAACCGTGCCATCGTCCTCGATGTCGATCTGCGCGCCGGTCTCTTCCTGCAGCTTCTTGATGTTCTTGCCGCCGGGACCGATGAGCTTGCCGATCTTTTCCGGGTCGATCTTGACGGTCAGCAACCGCGGTGCGAATGGGCTGATTTCCGCCCGCGGCGCCGGCAATGCCGCGATCATCTTCTCCAGGATCACCATCCGCGCCTCTTTGGCGCGATGCAGGGTGTCCCGAATCGTCTTGTGGTCGATCCCCTCGATCTTGATGTCGAGCTGAATCGCGGTAATCCCGTCGCGCGTCCCGCAGACCTTGAAATCCATATCGCCGAAATGATCTTCCTCGCCCATGATATCGGTGAGGAGAACGCTCTTGCCCCCCTCTTGAACCAGGCCGACGCTCACCCCCGCCACTGGCTTGCTGATCGGCACACCCGCGTCCATCAACGCCAGGCATCCGCCGCAAGCGCTGGCCATCGAGCTCGAGCCGTTGGATTCCAGGATGTCGCTGATAAGCCGCACCGTATAGGGGAATTGATCGACGGCCGGCAGCACCGGAATCAAAGCGCGCTCGGCCAACGCTCCGTGACCGATTTCTCGTCGTCCCGGCCCGCGGATGGGCCGCACTTCGCCGACGCTGTAGCTGGGAAAATTGTAATGCAGATAAAACTTCTGGCTGTATTCGGGCATCAATCCATCGACCGTCTGCTCGTCGCTGCTGGTGCCCAGAACCACAGTGCAAAGGGCCTGCGTCTCACCGCGGGAGAAGACAGCCGACCCGTGCACGCGCGGCAATACGCCGACTTCGCAGGAAATGGGCCGGATGGTCTTATGATCGCGCCCATCGGGCCGCACGCCCGCCAGGATCGCTTCGCGCGTGGCGGTCTCTTCAACTTCTCCGAAAATCTGTTTGACCTGCTTCTGCTTCTCGCGAGCCGCCAAAAATGCCGCGTACGGGGCATTCGGATCGGTCACCGGCGGAGCCATCTCCTGGATCAGTTGATCGAGAATGGCCGAGACGGCGTCAGCGCGATTCGCCTTGCCCGGCGTGCCCTTCACTTCGCGGATTTTATCGGAGACGCGGGCGCGGATGGCATCGACAAACCCCGGATCGGGAATTTTGCCCTCGCCCACCTTGGGATGGCCGGCCTTCTTAACCAATTCCTCGATCATGCCGACGATTTCGATCACCGCCTTGTGGCCAAACTCAATGGCGTCGGCGACATCATCTTCCTTCACTTCGCGGCAGCCGACTTCGATCATATTGACGAAATGCTTGGTCCCCGCGACAACCAGGTCGAGATCGCTGTATTCGTTCTGCTCCGTCGTCGGATTCAGCACCAGCTTGCCGTCAATGCGGCCCACGCGCACGTGCGCGGTCGGATGAGTGAAGGGAATATCGCTGATGGCCAGGGCCGCGCTGGCGGCGATTCCCGCCAACACGTCCGGATCATTCTGCTGATCGGCGGCCAGCACGGCCAGGTGAATCTGCACCTCATCCATGAACCCCTTGGGGAACAGCGGCCGCAGCGGCCGGTCGATGAGACGCGCGGTGAGAATTTCCCGCGTGGTCGGGCGCCCTTCGCGCTTCATGAATCCGCCGGGGAATTTGCCCGCCGCGGCGGGGCGCTCGCGGTAATCTACCTGCAGGGGGAAAAAGTCGATTCCCTCGCGTGGGTTGGCGCGAACGACAGCCGCCAGAACGACGGTGTCCGCGTAGCGAACGGTGACGCTCCCGCCGGCTAACTTGGCCCAGGAGCCCGTTTCGATCGTCAGCTTTTTGCCGCCGACCTCCCGCTCAACTTGTATAGCTTGCATGTACGATTGTCCTCTATCGGCCTTCAAAACAATTCGGCGCCACAGATGGACAGATCGGAACACTCACGCCGCGCGGCGAATCTCCCCATGGAGAGAAATCGCCCTACAGAATTGCGGGCCATGAATGTTGGGATGTGTGCATCTGTGGCATTCCAATGGATAGACCCGTTACGCGGTCTTGGCCGGTCGAAGGCCGATTGACAGGCTCCGCCGCGATGAGAACGGGCAAACGATACAAAACCAACCACTCCCCCGCTAGGCAATCGCCGTTGGCGATTGCGGTGAAAACGTGTGAAAGTGCAAAGGTGCGAACGTATGGGATTTTGCTGTATTTATACTTTCACACGTTCACACCTTCAAACTTCGCCTACTTGCGCAGACCCAGCCGGCCGATGACCTGCTGATAGCGGGCCCGATCCTCGCGGGTGAGATACTTGAGCAGTTGATTGCGGCGGCTGACCAATTTCAGCAATCCGCGGCGCGAGGAATGGTCCTTCTTATGCAGATCAAAATGCTGGCGGAGCTGATTAATCCGCGTGGTCAGCAGCGCAATCTGCACTTCGGGCGAGCCCGTGTCTTTTTCGTGAATCTTATAATCCGAAACGACTTGTTTCTTCTTCTCTGCGGTAATGGACATCGGAGGTCAAACTCCCGTCACCAAGCCCCCAGCAATGAACCAGTCAGGTTCCGCCAAAGACCGGTCAAAATTCAAGACTCGCGCCCCGCGCGGGGCAAGCGGTCGAGGGTCAAAGTGTAGATTACACGCCGATGGGGGTCAAGTCGGGGTTCGAGTTTGCCGGTTTGTCGACAGGGCAATCGCTTTTGGGATTTCCCCCTCGCCCTGTACTCAGGGAGAGGGCCGGGGTGAGGGTTCTTCGGAAGTTCGAACCGCGTTGGCCAGTCAAAAACGACCCTCACCCTATCCCTCTCCCTGAGTACATGGAGAGGGGACCAGAGCATCCCGGCCATAAGCGATTGCCCTGGGTTTGTCGGCGTCCAAGTTTCGGCTTTGAGGGCGTGCGCATCTTTCCGGAAGCGCGGCCTTACCTTCCGCCCCCGGTATTTCCGGGGGAGGATCGAGGAGGGGGCTGGCCAAGTTGCGTTGGATGCGCACCCGCGTTGGCCGCGCCCTAGGCGGATTCCTACAAAAGGCTTGACCTGACATGCCGCCAATTATTTTCTTCTCCGCCCCAGGAGCAAGCCGGCGCCCGCCGCGAGCAGCGCGGCGGACACGGGTTCGGGCACGTTGTCGCTTTGGCTCGATTGCACTTCGGCAAGGGCGAGATTCCAGGCGGCGATGAATGAGCCGGGGAGTTGTTCGAGCTGGCCGGCGTTCAGCGTCTGGTTGAAATTCTGGGCGACCAGTAGCAGGTCGGCGAAGTTGACCACGCCGTCGTAATTGAAATCGCCGTCGGCCCAGTCGATGGGGTTGCCGTGGGTGTCGAGGGTGTGGTTAAAGTTTTGGGCGACGACCAATAGGTCGGCAAAGTTTACTGTGCCATCGAGGTTTGCGTCGCCGGCAAGCGTGTATTCGACGAGCACCTGATTTGGGCCGGCGGCTGTGCCTTGATCTATGTTTCCATCGGCATAGCCAACTGCATATCGACCCGGATTCAATGCCGCCACGCTGCTGTCGATGCCGGGACCAGTCCATGTGTCGTTGGCGTAGCCGGTGGTGAGCCATTGCCGGATCGCAACGGCGGGGCTGTTGCCGGGGGTGTAGTTGATGGCCAGCGCGTTGTTGGTAATGTCGACCGTTGAACCGGGGTTGATGGTTAACGAGGAGGTCGTCATCAGGCCGACGCCGCTGGGAAGTTGCATGGTTGCGGGAGTTGCAGCCGTGCCCACTGTCACCGCTGGCACGCCGGTCAGGGTTGCGACGCCGGTGGTGTAGAGTTTGGAGAGATTGAATGTATAGCCGGGCGCAGTCGTCGTCGTGGCGAATTGGTTGCCGGCCGCGAGCGGCGCGTTGCAGTTGAAGAGCTGGAAGGTCGTGCCGAGGAGACTGCCGGGCGCGACGTCCGAGGCGAATTCGAGGTCGAGCGTGCCGTTGAAGGCGGGGGTCACGCCGGGGGCGAAGCCGACGGGGGAGGTCCAGTTTTGATCCAACTGGAATTGCAGAGTGGATGCCGGGTCGAACGTGGCGAATGTTTGGACCGTAACGGGGATTGCATTGTTTCGGATTACAAGTGTCTCGTTCGGGCCCAATGCCAAGCCTTGGATAGACCCATCGGGCAGGATCGTGTTTTGTGCGATCGTGCTGGCGACGGGCGACCAGTAACGGGCACCGCGTAGATCCGCCTGGCTGAAGTCGGTGCTGGACAGAACGTCGCCGGGAAAGCTGGCATTCGCTAGGTTTGCGCCTGTGAATTCCGTACCGGTCAGAATCGAGTTACCAAAGATGGCAAACACGAGGTTCTCGTCAGC
>JBEKYH010000273.1:0-7015 GCA_049511115.1 Tepidisphaeraceae bacterium
CGGTCGAAGCAAAAGTGCTAAGTCGACCGCCTGGGAAGTACGGTCGCAAGGCTAAAACTCAAAGGAATTGACGGGGGCTCACACAAGCGGTGGAGCATGTGGTTTAATTCGAAGCAACGCGCAGAACCTTACCTGGGCTTGACATGCTAGGATTATCTCTATGAAAGTAGAGTAGGCCCTTCGGGGTACAACTAGTACAGGTGTTGCATGGCTGTCGTCAGCTCGTGTCGTGAGATGTCGGGTTAAGTCCCTTAACGAGCGAAACCTTTGCCCTTAGTTACCATCGGGTTATGCCGGGGACTCTAAAGGTACTGCCGGTGTCAAACCGGAGGAAGGTGGAGATGACGTCAAGTCCTCATGGCCTTTATGCCCAGGGCCACACACGTGCTACAATGGGGTGCACAAAGCGAACCTAAACCGCGAGGTTATGGAAATCGCAAAAATCACCCCCCAGTTCAGATCGGAGGCTGCAACTCGCCTCCGTGAAGTTGGAATCGCTAGTAATCGCGGATCAGCTACGCCGCGGTGAATGTGTTCCTGAGCCTTGTACACACTGCCCGTCAAGTCATGGGAGCCGGAAATAGCCGAAGTCGCCTCATCACGGAGGTGCCTACGCTAGGTTCGGTGACTGGGACTAAGTCGTAACAAGGTAGCCGTAGGGGAACCTGCGGCTGGATCACCTCCTTTCTAAGGGATTCTTAGAAACCATCCGAGAGTAATCTCGATTGGTATCTGTCAGCACAGCCTCGTTCTCCCTGGTGGAGAAACGCCCGCGGCAACGCGGTGCGTTCGGCCCCGACTATTCACTTGTCAATGATCCAAAGCGAAGCCCGGTCTCGAAAGAGGCCGGGCTTTTTGCTGCGCGGAGTGCGTTGGAACTCGTCTTTCGGCTAGCAAGGCGGCATTCGGGCGCCGTGGTATAATGATTATGCGTGAGACGATATGACCTCTCGTGGACAGGATCGACGGTGATTGGCATGGAATTGAAAGTTCCTAAACAGCGGTTCTCTGTGGCCGAATACCTTGAGCGTGAGCGGAAGGCTGTTGATAAGCACGAGTACCGCGATGGCGAGATTTTGCTGATGGCCGGAGGCTCGAGGAGCCATAGCCTGATGATCGCCAACGTAATCGCCGCACTGCATAGTCGCCTTCAGGGCAAGCCCTGTCGAGTTTACGACAGTAATCTTCGCGTCCAGGTGCCGCGCAAGGTCTTGTATACATATCCCGATGTGAGCGTCATATGCGGCCAGAGTGACCCTGACGAAAACGATCCAGCGGGTGACACGGTAACCAATCCACGATTGATCGTTGAAGTGCTTTCCGATTCCACCGAGGCATACGATCGGGGTAAGAAATTTGACGGATATCGCGAACTCGAATCGCTACAAGAATACGTCTTGGTGTCGCAGGAGGCGCCGCGGGTTGAAACGTTCTTCCGCCAACCCGACGGCACCTGGCTGCTGACCCCCGTTTCCGGCTTGAACGCTTCCGTGAGGTTGCGATCGATTGAAACCGAAGTTGCACTGGCGGCCATCTACCAGGGCGTCGAATTTCCCGCGGCCTAGCCGCCCCCCCCTTTTCATCCGGGCCACATTGACGATAATGACGGGTCTATGGGTCCCACGAACATCAGTCTGGTCACGTTATATCAGGCCGACCAGAAAGTCCGAGCCGCCCAGGCGCGCCTCGACGAGGCCAGCCATAACATACGCGTGCAGGAACGGCGTCTCGCCGATTGTCTCGAAAAGCACAAGCTCGCCACTGCCAAGCTCAAGGAACAGCAGACGCAATCCTCCGCTCTTGAACTGGACATCAAGACGCGCGATGAGCACATCGAGCGGCTCCGCACCCAGCAGCAGACCGCCAAGAACAATAAGGAATATCAGGCGTTTCTCCTGGAGATTAACACCGAGAAAGTTGAAAAGGAGAAAATCGAGGAACAGACCCTCAAGGTCATGGAGCAGGTCGAAACGCTCGCCGCCGAGCACAAGGAGCTGACTGCCGTCCTGGATGGCGAGCGGTCCAAGCTGGATAAGCTCAAGGCGCAACTCGGCGACAAGCTCAAGGCGTTGCAAGCCGAAGTAGATTCCCTCAAGCCCGCCCGCGACCAGGCTCTGGAGGCTGTCCCCGCCAAGTACCGCGACGCCTACACGCGGCTTGCCGACCGTTTTGATGGGGAAGCGTTGAGCGCGCTTTCCAAGCCCAACCGCCGACTTGAGGAGTACGTCTGCTCGGCCTGCAATCTCGATTTAGTGGTTGACGTTTACAACAAACTTCACACGCGCGACGACCTGGTCTTCTGCCCAAGCTGCCACCGCATTTTGTATATTCCAGACGATCTGCCTCCGGAATTGGCCGTGAAGGCCAAGCCCAAGCAGCGCGCCGAACCCAAAGAAGCTGAGGCTCCATCCAATTCCTGAGCGCGTTTACTCCGCTTCAGGTTCTTCCGCGCCGCTCTGCGCTTCGACATCCCCGGGCATTTCCGTCGCCTCGTCCAGCGTGACCGTCGGCGATCGCTGCGTGCGCCCCCGCACCAGCAGCTTGATCGGCGTCTGCGAATAGGGAAGCAATTCCCGGAAGCGGTTGAGCATGAATCGCCGATACGAATCATCCAAGAAGAGCGGATTATTCACGAAGAGAACGATCGTCGGCGGATTCACCGCGGTCTGCGTCGCGTAGTAAATGCGCGCCTTGCGCCCGCTGGGGGTGGAGGGAAGGCGCTCCTCCATGATCTGCCGCACCACGCGATTAAGGTGTCCCGTCGTCAGCCGTGTGCCGGCCTGGTTGTACAAGCCCTGCGCCAAATCCAGCACCGTCTGCACATTTCTCTGCTCGCTGGCGGTGATGAATGCGATCGGCGCGAAATCCAGATTCACCAGCGTTTCGCCCAGGTACTTTTTGTATTCGGCCATCAGCTTGGCGTCGTCCACGCCGTGGTCCTGGAACTCCTTGCGCTCCTCGAACGCCGCCTGGCGCGCCAGGTCCCATTTATTCACGACCAAGACAACAGGCTTGAATTGCTCGGCGATGTACCGCGCCAGTTTCTTGTCCGGCTCGCTTACGGGCTCGGCCGCGTCGATCAGCATGAGCGTCACATCCGCGCGCCGGATCGATCGTTGTGCTCGGTGAAAGCCGTAAAATTCAATGTCATTGGTAACGACATGCCGCTTCTTGCGGACGCCCGCGGTGTCGATGACGATGAGCGTCTGGCCGTCCTTCTCGAAGCGCACGTCCACACTATCCCGCGTCGTGCCGGGCACTTCTGATACAATGACGCGCTCGCCCTTGTCCTCATCCTTCTCGTACGCCGCGGCGATCGCGTTCACCAGCGTGCTTTTTCCCGCATTGCGCTTGCCGACGATTGCCATCAGCATTTTCGGGGGAGGCAGCTCCGTGGGGGCCTGACTTAAGTCGATGTTTTGGCGAATGGCATCGATGACCAATTCGATGTTTCTGCCATTGGCCGCCGATATCCCAATCGGCGTGCCCCAGCCCAGGCGCGCGAACTCCGCGAGCGACGGGTCGGCTTTGGTTCCATCCGCCTTGTTGGCCAGGAGAACCGTCTTCACGCCACTATTGCGGAGGAGGCCCGACAGTTCTTCGTCGCCGCCCGTCAGACCCGATTGGCAATCGACGACCAGCAACACCAATTCCGCGCTATTCACGGCCAATTCGATCTGATGCTGAATGTGTTCGGTGAGTTGGTCGGGGTCGTCAAAGCCCCAGCCGCCGGTGTCCATGATCTCGACAAACCGCCCGTCCACCTCCAGGGGCGTGCCGACCCGGTCGCGCGTGACGCCGGGTGAATCCTGCACAATGCTGATCCGCCGCCCGGCGAGGGCGTTCAGCAAACTACTCTTGCCGACGTTAGGCCGGCCGACTATCGCGACAACTGGGAGAGAAGACATGCCTACATTCTACACGCCATTGGGGCAGAATGATTCACCGCATGCGCTTGAGCCGCACCGCGGGCAGGCGTTTTAGGCGTTGATTCTGTGGATCGACCTCAATGCCGACGGATTCCAGCGCGGTTACTCCCAAAATGGGTTCGATGCCGTCCTGCCCGAAAATGATCGTCACTCCGACCACTTCTCCCATGAATTCGATCGAAGCGACTCCAATTTCCAAGACAATTTCCGATCCATCGGCCAGTTCGTAAGTTCGCTTGCCCCTCGGTTCGATTCCGATGGCCCGCAATTCGTTTCCCGGCGCCATGCAGTCAATCGCGCCGGTGTCAACGAGGAACAGCCCCTCCCATCGCCGCTTCGCATCGCCGGGGTTGCTTACCGCTACGGTTACATGCGTTGCGCCCATTGGCGAATTATAGCCTCACCGCTGGACTCGCGACACCTCAATCAAGCGAGCCGGCGATCGCGTCTTCGGCGCCGCAGCAAACCGGCGGCCGCCACCGCCAAAAGTCCTGCCGCTGCCGGCTCCGGCACGTTATCGCTTTGTGCCGCCTGCACGTCCGCCAGGGCCAGGTCCCAGGCGCCCGCGAACGATCCGGGAAGTTGCGCGAGCTGGCCGGCGCTGAGGCGCTTGTTGAAATTCTGGGCGACCAGCAGCAGGTCGGCGAAATTGACTTTGCCGTCGTAATTGAAATCGCCGTCGGCCCAGTCGATCGGGTTGTGGCGCGTATCGAGCGTGTGGTTGAAATTTTGTGCGATCACCAGTAAATCCGCAAAGTTTACTGTGCCGTCCAGATTGGCATCGCCGGCAATTGTGAGCTCGACCACAATCTGGTTGCCCTGCGCGGGAGTTCCCGCATCGGTGTTTCCGTCGGCGTATCCAACAGCGTAAAGATTCGGGTTGGCCGCGGCGTCACTGCTGTCGATGCCGGGTCCGGTCCATGTGTCGTTGTTGTATCCACTTTTCAGATAAGCGACGATCGTGTTGATCGGGTCGCCGGCGGGCGAGCCGTAATTGATGGACATAGAACCGTTGAGGTTGACGACGCCGCTGCCCACGATGTTGAGAGCGTTGAGCGAGGTGTTCGCAACGTTCAGATTGACCTTTCCGTTGTTCCCAACGGTTAAAGCTCCCGTCACGTCCAATTGGCCGTGATTGTCGACCATCAAGGTTCCGGCGCCGCCCGCCCCCGCGCTTGAACCGCCGACGTAGAGATTGCCGTTGACGGTCCAAGTGCCGTCAGTGACAGTCACCGCGCCGGTGGAACCTGGATTGGCGGCGATGTCGGCTTCACCGTTGACAACCCAAACGCCTTGAAGGCCGGCGCCGGAGTCGCCGATGATGACCGAGCCGTTTGAACCTGCTTGATTGCCTACGATGGCGCCGCCGGTAGTCAGGCCGGAGCTTGAGACTCCGCTGTTGACAGCGGTCGTGTCAATCACGAGCGAAGCCGTCGAGACATCGCCGACGGTCAGGCTCCCTGCCAGCGCTAAACTCTCGTTCTGGTTAAGCGTCAAATCCTCGGTCCCAAAGAGATTTCCGTCAACCGAATCGATCATGACCCCAAACCCGGGATCAGTCAGGTCTACGCTGCCGCTGAAGAATGTGAATCCCGTCGTGGTGTTGGCGATGGAGGCCGCCGTCAATGCGCCGCCGTTGACGGTGAAGGTGTCGCCCGGCTCAATAGTCAATGCGCCGCCGTTGTTCAGATTCAGAGTCTGGCCGGCGTTGAGCACGAAATTGTGGCCGTTCAAGTCGGCCGCCGGACCGTCCGCGGCCAAGAATCCCTGGTTGTTGATGATCTGGCTGGTGCTTATGCCGCCGTTCTCGACGGTGAGTTTGCCGTTGGTGAAATTGATGAGGGCGCCGTTGGCCTGGACGAGAGTTCCAGCGTCGAGGCTACCGCCGCTGAGATTGAGCGTGACGGAGTTGATCGAGAGTTGTTGATCGACCTGAAGATTCATGCCGCTATTGAGTGCGAATCCGGCCCCGAAAAAGTCACCAGGCGAGCCGATGTCGAAGTTGGAATCGAGAATGTGCAGCGTGCCGCGCGTCCAATCGAAGCGGCCACCGGCGTCCACCAGGCCGCCGACGTTGATGCTCCCGCCCTGGAGGTTGACGGTTCCCCCGGGCCAGACGCGCAAATTTGTTCCCTGGCCGGTGAACTGGTTATCGTCGAAGTAGGTGTTGATTCCCGCCAGGCCGCTCGCCAGGGTAAGCGTCGCCGTGCCGCCGGACGCGCTGGACGTGCCGCCGACGTTGATGTCTCCGTCGAGGATGCTCAGCCCGCCGACATCAATGTAAACGACGCCGCTGGACGCAGGTTCAGCGGCGATGTCCACGTCGCCCACCGACGTCCAAAGTCCCAGGCCGTTGATGTTTTGATAATCGGGGTTGCCATCGTGGATGCCAAGATCAACCATGCCGTCGGACCCTGCCTGGTTGCCGATGATCGCCGACGGGCCATCCGCGGGGCCAATGTAGCTTGGACCGGTTGCGATGCCGTCAACCAGATCGATGTTGTTATTCGCGTCGGTGAACCAGCCGTTGGTTTCATCGTCTACAACTCCCGTGGCGACATCGCCGACGATCAGGGGACTTCCACTGAGGAGTTCGCCGTTGAAAATCGTGAAGTCGAAGTCGTTGGGAAATGCGGTCGGCGATTGAGAGATGTTTCCGTCCACAGTGTCGACAACCACTGTCGGGTCCGCCGCCGCACTCGAAGCCAGACCAGCGAGTATGGCTGCGAGCGACAGAGCCGGCGCGCTTGGCGCCATGCGCGCGACCCTAGCCCGCTTTTGTGGCATGTTTTCCTTACAGCCTGGAACAACCAATCACACCCGGGAGACAACGCACTCATCCACTAATATTTAGTTTAGGCGACATTTTAAGCCTGCGAAGCGGAATTCCACGGATTAAGCACAACTTCTCCAGCCTATCCCCGCCCCCCATACGTCATGCGCAGATACGTCACCGGTCGCTGATTGGCCTCGCAGGCGGCGCTGATGTCCGCCAGGGCGGGCGGCACGTCCTGGGGATCATGCCAGATTTTCAGCGGCGCGAAAATCGTCCGGTAGAACATCGGCCGGAAGTTGTAATTCGGGGG
>JBEKYH010000274.1:0-7013 GCA_049511115.1 Tepidisphaeraceae bacterium
CCCCAACCCTCTCCCTGAGTACATGGCGAGGGGGTAAAGGGCAGTGTCGCCACAAAGAGGAGTTACACCCATTAAATCGGCTTTCCTACGGTGGACCGACCCGTTTCTATGTCGTAAGCTTGTGCCAAGCATATTCAGACGGCATCCGAGCCTACGCCTTCCCCTGCCGCCGAATGCTTACCATCCCTGGTTGTCGGCGTGGATGGAGGATTACATGCGAATTCCGCTGATTGCGCTCCTCGTCTTGTCCGTTCCGGTTATGGCACGTGCTGCGGATGATTGGCAGCGGATTGTCGTGATCGACAATCCACGCATCACCGTGACGCTCGTGTTGAAGAAAATCGCCACGGCTGCGGACGAGGAGTTTGTCGGGTTCGAGCTGGATAATCGGACGGCCCAACCGATGCAATTGTCGCAGACGAGTTACCAATTAGATGAAGTACGACTCTCCCTGCTCGGAGGCGGGCCGGTTTTGCAAATGAGTTTGGCATCGGGTCACGAAGCGGACCTGCTTTGGCACGACGGCATTCCCGCGCCCGGATCATGGCCCGACGATGACACGATTCCGCCCGGTATTACGCGCCGACTGCGTTATTGCAGCGCGGAAAGCGTTTCACACCTGGGCATTGCGCCTGTTCAGGGCTACGCAGTCGATGGGCGCGTGCACTTCGATCTATCGTTGGAAGACGGGGCGCGCTTATCTACCCCCGACCGCGGCATTCCTTTCCACTTTGACTGGGTGCGGCCGGACGCCCGGGGGATTGACGCTATGCGTCAGCGGCTGAAGCGTCTGCTGGCCGTGCCTGAAGACTCTTTTGCGGACACGGATCTTCTGGAAACTTTCCTCGCCGATGGCAAAATTGCGTCGGCCGTGACTAGTGAAGACCTGGTTATGGGCCTGAACCGGCAGGATCAGGGTACCCGTCGCCCCATCACTGAATTCATTGACAGGGAATACCCAACCGACGAACATGTGATTGCCTTTTTCCTGGATGTGATCAAATGACGCGACGGTATGCTGATCAGGGAGCTTGCCGACGCTGCGCACATTCATGATGCGAGGCTCATTACTCCGCTTCTCGACTGGATTCGTCAGGACGCACAGCCATACGACGCTTCATATTTTGCGCTGAAAATACTCAGTCGCCACAGAGATCTAATGGTTGATCGCGCGGCAGTTACATCCGAGCTTGGGCGCATCATATTGGCACGCTCCCCCCTGGTTGCCGCCGGGAAGTTTCCCAAGGATCGTGCTTGGTATTGGGCAAACCAAATCAGCGAGTTGGTAGATACAGGGGGCGTAGCGATGGTAACGGCCATCGCGCCCTTCTTGGACGATAAGGACGTGGTGGTCGACGCGCAGGAGGTCCAGGTGATGAACAACGGTATCTCCACGCGCGCCTGCGACGTGGCCTATAACGCCATTCTCGATCTTCAAGAGCAGCCCGGAGATCGCTTTTCGATGGAGGAGCCATCCACACGGGTCTCCATAAACGCGGCCGATTTGAGGCCGGACGCGCGTTTGGAGACCATCGTCCCATCGGAGGTTAGCTTCAGCCAAGCCGTCTATGCCGAGCGCGACGAGCTCATTGCCCGGCTCAAGGCGAGTTTGAGCACAAACAATGCCGCCCAGACGCAGCCGACGAAATGAAAAAACGGCCGCGGCCTGGCAATAATTTCTCGGCCCAAGCCCTTGAATTGCACCTGAAATCGGTTAATTTTTGCTTCCAAGAATTCACGCGGCGTGGTTCTCAGTGATTTCCGCCGCGAACTTGACCGGCGCTTTTGGGCTTCACGCCCATCGGCTCCAGCTACATGGAGGTAGCCGTGCTTGCATCCATTTCTCGTTTTCGTTGCCGTCTTCCGCTTTTTGTTGCCACGATTGCCATCGCCGGTTTTTTGCCCGGCTGCGCCGAGCCGCTGACGTATTCCCACGATTTCAAGTCGGCAGGCATGTCGCAATATAACAGCGGGGCGTATGTGGACGCCTCTGGCTCATTCCGGGCCGCAGCCAAGCAGGACCCGACCGATTATCACACGCAGTACTACCTGGGCCTGAGCTATGAAAAGACCGGCGAGCCGCAAAAGGCCGCCGAGGCTTACATCCTCTGCCTGAAGCTGCGCACACAGACCCCCGCGGGCCGGTTTGACCGCGACATGCGCGAGCGGGCCATGAATCGCCTCGCCGCCGTCATCGCCCGCGGCGACTTCGCCGACCCGGAGATCGACGCCATTCAGAAGGAAGCCGATGCGCAAAAGTCCCCCGACGACTACCGGCTGCTGGCCCGTATTTTCGCCCTCCGCGGCGACGCCGATACCGCAGTGGACAATTACCGCCGCGCTATGTCGTACTCCGATCACGACTTCACGCTCACCAAGGAATACGCCCTGTATCTTTTGAAGATCAATCAGACCGCCGAGGGGACGCGCGTTCTCAAACTCGCCTGGCAGATGGACCCGAGCGATCGGCAGGTGGCTACGACGCTCCGCAGCCTGGGAGTGACTGATGCACAACTGAATGTCAGCGACCAGCGGATCGAAGAGCAGGCCGCCGCGACAACGCCGCCGCAATCGGCTTGGGATGCGGATACGGCGCCGCGGGATTAAATCGCCTTGCCCTCTACGAACCGGCGACGATCGTGAACGCTTTGGACTTCGTGTTGGTCAGGTCACCATCTTCGGCAATCAGCTTATAGGTTCCCGCTTCATCCACGGAAATATCGCTGAAAGTGGCCACGCCGCCTGACGCCGACTCGGTGAGCGTGCCGCCCAGGATCGCGCCGTCGGGGCCAAGGCCGGGCTTGAGGGACAACGTTACGGAGGAAGCGTTGTTGGTGACGATGTTGCCGTATTGGTCTTCCACATTCACCGTGATCGGCGGCGCAATGTCAGTTCCGACGGTTGTGCCGGCAGGGCGAGCTGTGAAAGCCAATTGCGTCGCCATGGTGTGTCGCACATCAAAGCTCGGGAAGCCCGAGGGCTCGGAAGTTACCGACCCGTGGATGGCCTCCATCGTGTAGGCGCCGGCGACGGTCAAGGAGATGTTGCTGAAAGTAGCCACGCCGTCTACCGACTGGACTTTCAGCGTGCCGTCCAGCACTGCGCCGCCGGGGCCGCTGGCAATGGCGAGGTTGACGTTGGCGCCGGTGATCGGGTTGTTATTCGCGTCGGTCACAGAAACCGTGATGGCCGGCGTGATCACATGCCCGGCCTTGACGTTGGTCGGCGACTGTATGAACGCGAGATGGGCCACGGGGTTGGACACGACGTTCACGATGAAGGACGTAGTGGCTGTTTGACCTGCAACGTCGGTGACGGATGCCATCACGGTGGTTTGGCCGGCGGTGGCGCCGGACACCGGCTTAAGCTTCAAGACGCCATTGACGACTTTCGCCGTGACGAGGCTGGGATTGTTGCTGGTCGCGGAATACGTCGGGGCCGCCTGTGACGTGGGAATCTGCACAATGTTATCCGTCACTATATTGGCCTCGGGGACACTGCTCGGCGTGGTGCTTCCCGTGTAATTGATGACGGGCAAGGTGGACCATTGAGAGTTCTCGTTGCTGCCGTCAATGATCGGCAATGCCGCAATCGCGTTAGCGATCTTAATACCGCCGTCGATGACGTTGCCGAAGACCGTGAACGGCCCGTTGTCCGGGCTTGTTCCATCCAGAATGCTCGAATTGTCGGCAAGATTAATGAACCACTGATTTGTACCCGTATCCGGCCCGTCACTCAGCGCCATGGCAATGGTCCCCGTGGTATTGGAAATGCCTGGCTCGCCGTTGAGGGATTGGACGGGATTATTGTTCGCCCCGTCCGGCATGGTTCCGCCTCCCTGTAATACGAATCCCGGCACCGAACGCTGGATCATCGTGGGCGTGTATTCCCCGTTGTTGATGTACGTCACAAAGTTGGCCACCGTATTAGGCGTCTGGCTGTCATCCAGTTGGAAAAACATATTCCCCAGCGGCGTTTGCATTTCGATGACCGTTCCGCCGGTGATTTGAGGATCGTTCAAAAACGTACTTAACGTAACCTTTGTGGCCGTCGTCGCGCCGACGGTCAGGTTCTGGGTGGGGATTTGCGCTAGGACCGTCGCCGTCAGAAGGCACCGATTTTCCAGAGGTTCAATAGCCGCCGTCAGGGACCGCTTCCAAATCAACTTCTTCATTTCCAACTCCGCAACAAATGGGATTCCGCACAAAGGGTATCGCCGACGAACACCGTCGAACATATAGAGATACGGATTGTAAGATACCGAGGTTTGGAGATTTGAGAAATGGCTTTGTATCGCCCGTGCTGTATGCTCTGTCGTTGGCTCGTCGCACGTCACCGGAGGACAAATGAAGACCGCTTTGTTCCTGCGATTTGGAATCTGTGCAGCACTTTGCTGCGCTGTATTTCTGCAAACTACAATTGGCCCGACTTCTCTGCCCGCCTTCGGCGCTAGTCCGGTGTCTCAATCCCCCTTTGCGCCCGACGCCCACTGGATCGCCTTCCCCAACAACGATGCCGACAAAACCCCCGAGCCTGCCCCCCAGTTCCGCACCGAGTTCGCACTCGACCCCATCCACGGCAATATCAACAAGGCCACCCTCACCATCACCGGAGTCGGTTGTTACGATTGCCAGATTAACGGCCACCCTGTTTCCGATCATGTCCTCGATCCCGGGTGGACCAATTATAACAAAACCGTCCTCTACAACTCGTTTGACGTGGCCGCGCTGCTTCAATCGGGCGACAACGCCATTGGAGTGACCCTCGGCAACGGACCGTACAACGTCCTAAAAATTCAAGGCCGCTACACCAAATTCGCCGGTTCCTTCGGTGTTCCCAAGCTCCGCGCGCAAATTGATATTGATTTTGCGGACAACACGCAAATTCACATAGCCAGTGGCGCGCAATGGAAAACCACTCGCGGTCCAGTCGTATTCAACCACCAGTACGGCGGCGAAGACTACGACGCCCGCCGCGAGACGCACGGCTGGACCGAACCACATTTCGACGACAATGCTTGGCAACCCGCCGCCGAGATTTCCGCCCCTGGCACAGCCGAGCAAGCCGCCACTTTAATGCTCGCTCCCCAGGCCCCCGACAAAATCTGCAAGACATTCCAGACCCAGAAAGTTACCCAGCCCACTCCCGGCGTCTTCGTCTATGATCTCGGCCAGAACATGTCCGGATGGCCCGCCATCACCGTGTCCGGCCCGGCCGGCGCGACGATCAAACTTGTTCCCGGCGAGCTTCTCGACAAAAACGGCCTGGTCACCCAGCGTTCCTCCGGCAGCCCCGTGTGGTACTCGTACACGCTGAAAGGCGAGGGCGCCGAAACCTGGCACCCCCTCTTCTCCTACTATGGCTTTCGCTACGTTCAAGTCACGGGTGTCGTGCCTGCATCCCGTGATTTCACCAACCCGGCGGCAACCCAGCCCGTGGATGCTTCACTCCCGGTGATCCAGTCCCTCGCCGGCCAGTTTGTCCACGCCGATCTCCCCTCCGCCGGTTCTTTCTCCTGCTCTAACGACACCCTCAATCGCATTCACACTCTCATTAACAACGCCATCCTCTCCAACTCCCAATCCATCCTCACTGACTGCCCGCACCGCGAAAAGCTCGGCTGGCTCGAACAAGACCACCTTATGGCCCACGCCATCATGATGAACTGGGACGTGCACGGGATTTACACCAAAATCGAAAACGACATCGCCGACGCCCAGCACTCCGACGGGCTCATCCCCGACATCGCCCCCGAATACGCCAAATTTGCCGGCGGATTCCTCGACTCTCCGGAATGGGGTTCCACCGGCATCATCGCACCCTGGTACACGTACCTCTTCTACGGCGACCAGCAACCCCTCGCTGATCACTACGACACCATGAAGCGCTACAACGATTACCTTGCCTCCAAAGCGAACGACAACATCATCAGCTTTGGCCTGGGCGACTGGTACGACGTGGGTCCCAAGCGCCCTGGCGAGGCGCAGCTCACCTCCAAAGCCCTCACCTGCACCGCGACCTGGTATCAGGACCTGATCATCCTGCAAAAAACCGCCGAATTGCTGGGCAAGATCGACGACGCTAAATCCTTTGCCGACCGCGCCGCCGCCGTCAAGACAGCCTTCAACCAGAAATTCTTCCACACCGACACCAACCAGTATGAAAACGGCAGCCAGACCGCCAATGCAATGCCCCTGGTCGTGAATCTCGTGCCCGCGGAAAGTCGCGACGCCGTCGTGCAGAATCTGGTCCAATCCATCCGTGGCAATCACAACCGCATCACCGCCGGCGACGTCGGCTTCTCGTACGTCGTGCGCGCCCTCACCGACGCCGGGCAGGGCGATCTTCTCTTCGACATGGCCACCCAGTCTGATGGTCCCGGCTACGTCGATCAACTCCGCAAAGGCGCTACGACTCTCACCGAAGCCTGGGACGCCGGCCCAGCCTCCTCGCAGAATCACCTCATGCTCGGCCACATCGAATCCTGGTTTTATGAAGGTCTTGGCGGCATCCAGCTAGACGCCACCTCGCCCGGGTTCTCCCACTTTTTCCTTCGCCCCGAGTTTCCCAAAGAGCTCACCTTCGTCCACGCCTCGCACATTACGCCGTTCGGCCAAATCACCAGCAACTGGGAACGCGACGGTTCCCAAATCACCTGCACCTTCGATATTCCCGCCAAAGCCTCCGCCACGCTCACCGTTTTTGCAAAGACAGAAGAACTTGCTTCGGGCCACTACATCAGGCAATTCAGTATTCCTACGACGCAGCCATGAAACTCAAAAAACGCCCGACATTCACTGTTCTTTCCGCGCTCCTTATCGCCGTTGGCCGCGTGCACGCGCAAGCCCCTTCGACCGCGCCCGATTTCCACGAACTGGTCACCAGTTCGATCCTCCGCGATTATCCCCGCATGTTGCATGAGCCGACCCCTCCGCTTGCTTTTCCGTTCATCACACCCGGCAGTGTATACACCAATCAGCTTTGGGACTGGGATTCGTATTTTTCCGATGTGG
>JBEKYH010000275.1:0-7012 GCA_049511115.1 Tepidisphaeraceae bacterium
TGCTCAAAAACAGCGGCAAGGCGAGCTACTACCTGAGCCATGCGGGTCGAGTCATTGCGGCGAATGTCGCCGAGAATTCGCGTCGCGTCCGGCGACATTTCCACAAATCGCGTGATGCCTTTGCCGCACAGATAAAACTTGCCGGGGTTGGCCGGGTCGTTGATTTTCACGCCCTGCTTTTGCAGTTCGTCCACCAGGCAGATGATCTCCAGCCCAAACAGCGGAAAAATGGATTTGCGCCGCGCCAACTGCGCAAATTCGCCATAAACTTCGTAATCGTAGTAGTTGCTCGCGCCGACAACGGCGACGCCTTGCGCCGCGGCCAGATCGACCATTTGCGCCACATTCCCAAACGCCGAGAAATTCGGCGGGAGGTGCAGATGCGCGTTCACCTTGAGCGCGGGGCGGGCTTCCTTCGCGGCCAGAGATCGAATCTCCGCCACTGTCGCCAGGCCCCTCATTTCCACCAGTGCTTTTGCCGCTTCGGTTTGCATAATTGTTCCGTGAGTATCCTTATCAAAGGTCTATCAAAAGCCGGTCCTAAACTTCGGCGGCTATTCTAAGAACTTTTTTGGGCGGAAGATGCAGCCCCATGGATAGCGCGTCCTCCGCCGCCTCCTTGAACGCCTCACTGATGGTCGGATGGGCGAATACCGTCTCGGCGACATCATGAACCTTCACCTTCTGATGCATTAGCGCCCCCGCCGATGCGATGCACTCGGTGACATTGTGCCCGACCATGTGGACGCCCAGCAGCGCGTCCGTCTCGCGGTGGCGGATGACTTTGACAAACCCCACCGTGTCATTCGCCGCCATCGCCTTGCCCAGGAACGCGAGCGGAAATTGCCCGATGGAGATAGGCAGATTAGCCGCCTGCGCCTCGTCAGCGCTCATGCCGACCGACGCAACCTCCGGGAATGTGTAAATGCAATTGGGAATCGGCGCGTCGAATGTGGTGGCATGCCCCAGCGCATTCTCCGCCGCGACAACGCCATGCGCCGAAGCGGCATGGGCGAGGAGGCATCGCCCGTTCGCGTCGCCGATGCAGTAATAGCCGGGGACGGATGCTTCCATCTTGTCGTTCACGCGAATAAATCCGCGATCCGTCGCCAGCCCGATGCTCTGCAATCCGACCTCGGCCGTGTTGGGTCTGCGGCCCGTGGCGACCAGCACGCGGTCGGCCTCGATGGTGTTGCCGTTGGAAAGTGTCGCCTTGGCAAGTTCACCCTGGATGGTCAGGTTCTCGATCTTCACGCCCGCGAAAGAGACGATGCCGCGCTTGGTGAACACGTCGGTCAGAGTTTGCGCCACCTGCGCATCCAGCGTCGGCAGCAATCGCGGCAGCATTTCGACGATGGTCACTTCCACGCCGATCGCGCGAAGGAGGCAGGCAAATTCGCATCCGATAATCCCGCCGCCGACGATAAGGAGCTTTTTGGGCAACGTCTTCCAATGCAGGGCTTCATCGCTGGTGCAGACCATGTTCACATCGGTCGGCCAGCCGGGAATGCGCGAGGGGGTTGAGCCGACCGCTAAAATCGTTTTGCTCGCCGTAATCGCCTCGGCCCCGCCGTCGTTCTTGGTGATGTTGATCTTGCCGGGACCGTTCAAAACGGCCTGCCCCTGATAGGCGGTCACCTTTCTGGCCGCCAGCAGACCTTTAATGCCGTTGCGAAGATTTTGAATGATCGTGTCCTTGCGCGACTGAATCTTGGCCCAATTCACCACGACCGGGCCGGCGACATCCACGCCCATCTCCGAGGCATGGTGAATGTGATGCACCAATTCCGCCGAGGCCAATAACGCCTTGGATGGAATGCACCCGACATTGAGGCACGTACCGCCCAGGTGCGACTTTTCCACGATGGCGACAGACGCGCCGAGCTGCGCCGCCTTCAAAGCGGCCACATATCCGCCCGGTCCAGCCCCCAGGACTGCGACATCAAAATGTTTACTCATGGCGATACCGCGGGAATTTCCCGCGATCCTTTTGGTGAACGACGTTTTTTTATGAGTTCAGTTTGTCCGGCGATTCCAGAAGTTCTTTGAGCCGGGCGAGGAATTTAGCGGCCAATACGCCGTCGATAATGCGATGGTCCGAGCTGAGGGTCAGGGTCATCACTTTGCCCGCGCGAAGAGCGCCGTCCTTCACGACGACCGCTTCGCGAGCCGCTCCGACGGCGAGAATCGCCGATTCGGGGGGATTTATAATCGCCGCGAATTCTTCGGTGCCGAACATACCCAGATTGGTGATGGTGAAGTTTCCCGATCCCATCCCTTCGATCTTTCCCGCGCGCGCCGCCGTGGCCAGCCGGCGCGTTTCGGCGCCGATGGTTTTGAGGTCCAGCCGCTCGGCTCCGAGAATCACCGGCACTACCAGCCCCTCGTCGATTCCGACGGCTATGCCAATGTTGGCCGACGCGCTCTCGACGATCTCGTCCCCCTCGATGCGGCTGCGGAACGCCGGAAATTCGCCGACCGCTCGGGCGCAAGCCAATACAATGACATCATTGATACTGCACGGATACTGCGCCTTGCGGGCCTGGTAGTAGGCCAGGGCCGGGGCGGCATCGACCGTCAGGCGAACATAAAAGTGGGGAATCGTTTGCTTGGAGAAAAGCAGGCTCTTGGCGATGGCCTTGCGCATCTGGCTCATGCGCTTGCGGGTTGTGCCGGCAGCGGGTGCGCCCGCGGCCGCTGCGGCGGGTCGCGCCGGCGCGGTCAGCGGAAGGTCCGTCGAGAGGATGCGGCCATATGGCCCACTGCCGGCCGAGATGGCGGATAGATCGACGCCGCGTTCCTTGGCGATCTTTCGCGCCGCTGGCGACGCCTTAACCCGTCCGTTGTCGGCGACCGCCGCGGAAAAGACGGCGCTTTCACGCGCCGGGGCTGCGGCAGTCGCGCTTTCGGCAACAGGCGCCGCCGCGGATGAGCTTGTGTCAGGAGCAGGCCCGCCGCCTGCGGCGATAAAAGCGTCCACATCCGCATCGTTGTCCGCGATGTACGCGACCGGCAAAAGTACCGCGATTGCTTTGCCTTCGCCCACGACAACGCGGGCGAGCCGTCCCGATTCCGGGGCCTCCACATCCATGTTGGCCTTGTCGGTTTCAATCTCGAAGATCACGTCCCCCTTTTTGATCGTCGCGCCGGGCTTAACGTGCCATTTGTTGATGGTGCCTTCCTCCATCGATTGCCCAGCCTTGGGCATCAAAACGGGGATCACTTTGCCCGCCGGAGCCGCGGAAGATTTGGCCGCTGGTTTCGCCGGCGCGGATGCCGCCACGGGTGCAGCCGGAGCCGCGGGCGTCGCATCCCCCGCCTCGATCTGCGCCAGCGCCGCATGAACCGGCGCGGTCCTTCCTTCCGCGACGGTGATCTCGCCCATCTTTCCCGCAACCGGCGATTCAATCTGAATCAGCCCCGCATCCGTCTCCAATTCCAGCACCACATCGCCCTTGGCGACCGCTTCTCCCGGCTTCTTCAGCCATTTGCGCACGGTCCCCGATTGGACTTTCCCCGCCGACGGCATTTTGATGGTTGGCACGATTTGTCCTTAATATTTCATAACTTGTGCAAACTTTTTCATTTCTCGATCAGAAATATTACAACATATCTTGATTTTTTTGTCAAGGTCTGTTCTAATAGTCCGCGTTGCAGGGCGGCTGTCGCCTTGCCGGGGTGCTAAACGCGGCATGAAAATGAGCGGATCAGAGCGACGAGAGCGAATCGTGTCCGAGCTGGTCGAGCGCCGCCATCTGACGGCGCAACAGCTTTCGGCCGAGATTGGCGTTTCCGAAGCCACCGTCCGCCGTGATCTAAAACAGTTGGACGCCGAAGGCAAAGTCGAATTGAACTACGGCAGCGCCACCATCCGCCGCCTGAGCGACTTCTCCTTCCAATCGAAGGTTAATCGCAACACCGCGGGCAAGCAAATTATCGGACGCCTGGCGGCGGACCTCATCGCCGATGGCGACCAGGTCTTCCTCGATTCCGGCACCACTTCCTTTGCCGTCGCCCCTCATCTGAAACGCAAACGCGGATTGTCCGTGATCGTCCATTCCGCCCGGCTGGCGCTGGAACTCGACGCCCCGGGCCTCAGTGTCATCCTCCTCGGCGGCCAATACCGGGCAGAGCGAATGGATACCGTCGGTCCGCTCACGGCGTCGGCGCTCAACCAGTTGCATGGCTATATCTGCATGATCGGAGCCGACGGGCTTCGCATGGACGTGGGATTGTTCGCCGCCGACATTGAAAGCGCTGATTTGTATCGCCGCGCTGTCGGCAACGCCCGGGAGACGATCCTTCTGGTTGACCACACCAAGTTTCTCGCCCCGGCCCTCTACAAGATCGTCGAATGGGATGCCATCTCCCGCGTGGTAACCGACCAGCAGCCGCCCCCGGAGTGGGAAGAGTTTTTCCAGAGGAAACAAATACAACTGATCTGCGAGGCGTCGCCCCAGCCAGCGGGCGAGCCTCATCATCAAGGAGTCTAGCGATGCCTAAGAGCCTGCCCATCCGCCCCTCCGAAGCCCGCAAGTCGAGCTTCCTGGAATTCAAGCCGATCCCGATCAACCAGTATCACAAGACGGTCTCGGAGGAATTGATCCGCTATTCCAAGAAAGACCTGATGCGGATTCAGCGCGACATGACCATCATCCGCGCCTTTGAGACCATGCTCAACGAGATCAAACTCCAGGGCAAATATCACGGCATCGAATACAACCACCGCGGCCCGGCGCACCTTTCCATCGGTCAGGAAGCCAGCGCCGTCGGTCAGGCGTTTTTGCTCGGCGTCGATGACCACATCTACGGCTCGCACCGCTCGCACGGCGAGATTCTCGCCAAGGGACTCAGCGCCATCGACAAACTCCAGGACAACGCCCTCCTGGACATCATGAAGAATTATTTCGGCGGCGATTGCCTGCGGATCGTGGAAAAAGACGCGAAGGGATCGGTCGCCGATCTGGCGATCGATTATCTCATTTACGGCGCGCTCGCCGAGATTTTCGCGCGCGAGGCCGGCTTCAATAAGGGTCTGGGCGGCTCGATGCACGCCTTCTTCCCGCCGTTTGGGATCATGCCCAACAACGCCATCGTGGGCGGCTCCGCTGACATCACCGTCGGCGCGGCTCTCTTCAAGAAAATCAACAAGGCCCCTGGCATCATCATCGCCAATATCGGCGACGCCTCCCTGGGCTGCGGCCCGACTTGGGAAGCCATCTGCCTGGCGACGATGGATCAGTACAAGACCCTTTGGGACGAGGCCCACCGCGGCGGATTGCCGTTGATTTTCAACTTCGTCAACAACTTCTACGGCATGGGCGGCCAGCCGGTCGGCGAGACCATGGGCTTCAAAGTGCTCGCCCGCCTGGGCGCCGGCGTCAACCCCGACCAGATGCACGCCGAGCGCGTGGATGGGTTCAATCCTCTCGCGGTTATCGATGCCATCGAGCGCAAGAAGGCCATCCTCGAGCGCGGCGACGGTCCCGTCCTGCTGGACACCGTCACCTATCGCTTCTCCGGCCACTCGCCTTCGGATGCCAGTTCTTACCGCGAGAAATCGGAGCTCGAGGAATGGCAGAAGGTCGATTCGCTCATTGTCTTCGGCGACGAACTCGTCAAAGCCAACGTCTGCGCGCCGGCCGAGATCGACGACATGAAGCACAAGGCCGAGGAACTCGTCTTCAAGGCGTTTAAGAAAGCCATTGACCTGACCATTTCGCCTCGCGCGGATTTGAAAGCCGTGAACAGCCTGCTCGAACGGACGATGTTCTCGAATCAGAAGGTCGAATCCTTCGCCCCCAATCGCAAGCCCGATGTTCTGCTCCCCAAGGACCAGAACCCGCGCGTGAAGCAATTGGCCACCCGCAGCCGCTCGGCGACGGACGAAAACGGCGTCAAGCTCGGCAAGGCCAAGTGCATCGGCATTCGCGACGCCCTCTTCGAGGCGATTTTCGAGCGGTTTTATGCCGATCCAACGCTGGTCGCCTACGGCGAAGAAAACCGCGACTGGGGCGGCGCGTTTGCCGTCTATCGCGGCTTGACCGAAGCCCTGCCGTATCACCGGCTCTTCAACTCGCCCATCAGTGAAGGCGCCATCATCGGCAGCGCCGTCGGTTACGCCCTGGAAGGCGGCCGCGCTCTGGTGGAACTCATGTACTGCGATTTCATGGGCCGCGCCGGCGATGAACTCTTCAATCAATTAGCCAAGTGGCAGTCCATGTCCGGCGGACTTCTCAAGATGCCGGTGGTCGTGCGCGTCTCGGTCGGCTCCAAATACGGCGCTCAGCACTCGCAGGACTGGACCAGCATGGCCGCCCACATCCCCGGCCTAAAGGTCGTCTTCCCCGCCACTCCCTATGACGCCAAAGGGCTGATGAACAGCGCCCTCATCGGCACCGATCCCGTTATCTTCTTTGAATCCCAGCGCATCTACGATGAACCCGAGCATTTCGTCAAAGGCGGCGTGCCGACCGGCTACTACGAAATTCCCATCGGCGAACCCGACGTGAAAAAGACCGGAAAGGACCTGACCATCCTGACCGTCGGCGCTACCCTCTACCGCGCGCTGGAAGCCGCCAAGACGCTGGAAGAAAAGCATGGCGTAAGTTGCGAAATCATCGACGCGCGGTCCATCGCCCCGTTCAACTATGAAAAGGTCCTGGAGTCGGTGAAGAAGACGCGGAAGATTCTGCTGTCATCGGATGCCTGCTCGCGCGGATCGGCCTTGCAGACATTCGCCGCCGCCATCACCGAACTCGCGTTCGACGATCTGGACGCCCCGCCGGTTGTGGTAGGCGCTCGCAACTGGATCACGCCGGCCGACGAAGTGGAGGACGCCTTCTTCCCCCAGCCCAGCGATATGCTGGACGCCGTGCACGAGAATATTCTGCCGCTGAAGGGATACACCGTGACGCGGACGTGCAACAAAGCCGAGCAACTTCGCCGGCATCGGGAAGGGATTTAGAAACGTCAAATTCGATTTAACCGCAGAGGCGCGGAGGGCGCAGAG
>JBEKYH010000276.1:0-6981 GCA_049511115.1 Tepidisphaeraceae bacterium
ACAGTCGTCGTTCTAAGTATTCTTCCCGGACCGGTGGGATAACGAAGAAGCGCGTGCCAACTGGTGGCCCTAGTGGTGATGATCAGTAGGATTTGGGCGATCATTCGGTCGTGCAAGCTTTGGATTCTAGAGCGGCGCGGCTTGAGTCTCGGACAGTTTCTTTGGCTGGCCATCCCCGGCGCCGCCGCATTCTATTTTTCGCTGGCTGTATGCTTTATGTGACGTGAATTGACTTAGACCTGCGACGGCCCAGTCTCCTGCGGCGCGGTCTTCGCGGCCTCCGCCGCGTGCGATGGCGTGGCCCAGATTCCTTGATGGGATTCTTCCGAGGCTGCTTCCTGGGCGGCGTCCGAGGAAATTGCCGATTCCGTTGGCGTCGGCTCATTCATATCCACGCTCTCGTACTCCTCGGCGGGCGCGTCACCGCTTTGAGGCTCCGATGACCGCTGCGACGGCAGCTTCATAAAGCTGGTATAAAACCCGACGGCAAACAGGCCTTGCTGCTGCTGGTAGGGGAGGTTGATGAGGTTGCAGAACTCAGCCACTACCTGCTGCACCTGGGGATCATTCCGCTCGGCGTGTTGAATCGCCTGATGATGCTTGCGGTCGCGGAATCGCAGAATCTGCACAAAGCGGCCGGTGGTTTCCGACACGTTCCAATTGGCGCCGACTTGCTCGTAAACCTCGAAATGATCGCAACCAAGGCGCTGCAGCGTCTGGCGAAATCGGCGCAGAACGCGGGCGTGCTCGGCCCGCTTATCCTTGGGGACGATATAACTTGTCGTCTGCAATAACATGCTACGCGGCCCTTCCAGAACACCATCGGCCAATTGCACCTGACCAATCCATTGTGCCATAGCTGGGGAGCGGGGGCAACCGCGCGCCGGGCGATGCGGTTGGGGCTGCGGGGGCGATAATGCGATGGAGGCTATGACATGGTGACAAGGTGACATGGTGACAAGGTGACAAGGTGACAGGGTGACAAGGTGAGGCGGCGCGGACGCGCCGATATTGGGGTGAGGGGTGAATGTCCGATAAGTCGCTATCGCGAATGATTTTCCTGATTGCGCTGCCGCAACGCTTCGGCCAGCACAATCGCAGCGGCATGCGACAATGCGAGGCTGGAGGCGCCGCCCGTCGTGGGAATATGCACGAATTCATCGCACACCTCGCGCACCGCCGCTGACAAACCGCGCTTTTCGCCGCCGATGGCCAGAAGCACGCCGCCCGTAAGATTAGTGTCATGGATTCGCAGCCGGCTTCCCGCGATGCATCCGAGCAGGCGGACTCCAATGCGCTGCAAGTCGCGTAGCGGCCGAGCCGATTCTATCTGTACCAGAGGCAGGCGCTCATAGGCGCCGGATGCGGGGCGCGCGACTTCGGTTTCGTCGAAGTCCCAGAGATGTTTTTTCACCAGCACGGCATGGGCTCCCAGCGCCTCGGCCGAGCGAAGGGTAAATCCCAGGTTGCGAGCATCATCAATGCCTTCCAAAAGCAATAGAAGGGGGCGGTCCACTTCTTGCAGATATTGCAGCAGCCACTGCGCATCGCGCCTTGGTTTGGCCGAACAAATAGCGACGACGCCGCCGTGCGTCGAGCCGTGGGCGAGAGCATGCAATTCGCGGCCATCCCTGCGCTGCACGGGAACGCCCATCTCGGCCGCGAGGTCGAGCAGATCGCGGACCTTTTCCTCATGCGCCTGGTGGCTGACTAGAATGACCTCAAACCGCCGCTGCCGGGCCTGCAGCGCGGCCATGACGGATTGTCGCCCTTCCAATCGCTCCATGGGCGTGCAGAATAGCAGCAAAGTCGGAGACTCACATGCCATCGATTGACATGCCGTTGGATCAGTTGCGAAAGTACCAGCCTTCACTTTATCGCGAAGATAATTTTGAGCAGTTCTGGAAGCTGACGGTCGCCGAGGCGCTCAGCCAACCGCTGAACGCGGAACTGATTCCCTACAATCTCCCGGTGCTGGGCATCGATTGCTTCGCCATTCGCTTCGACGGATTTCGCGGCGGACGATTGGCCGGCTGGTACATCCGTCCCCAGGACACCGGCACCTATCCCGGCGTTGTCGTCTATCACGGTTACAGCGGCCGCGGGACGCGCCCCTTGGATTTACTGCATCTGGCCGGTCAGGGAATGTGCGTTTTGAGCCTGGATTGCCGCGGCCAGAATGGCCAATCAACCGACGCCGCGAGCTATCCCGAGGGCCATTACCAGGGTTGGATGACGCTGGGCATCCGCGATCCACAAACCTATTACTATCGCTTCGTCTATGCCGACGCCCTGCGCGCGCTCGAGGTGCTCGCGACGCGGCAGGAAGTGGATTCCACTCGCCTGGCCGTCACCGGCGGCAGCCAGGGCGGAGGAATTTCCCTTGCCGTCGCCGCGCTGTCCGAACGCCCCATGCTCGCACTGCCCGACATCCCATTCCTATGCGACTTCCGCCGCGGCGTAGCCATCGCGCCGACCGGCCCATACCCGGAAATCGCCAGCTTTATAAAGACGTTCCCCGAATTGCACAACACGGTGTTTCGCACGCTGAGTTATTTCGATTGCCTCAATCTCGCCCCCTGGATCAAATGCCGCACGCTGATCTCCAACTGCCTGTGGGACGACGCCTGCCCCCCGAGCACGATCTTCGCCGTATACCACCAGATTCACGCCGAGAAGACGATGGAGATTTACCCCTACCACAAACATGAAATTCCGTATGATCACAACGAGGTAAAATTCCGGCTGATAACAAGCGTTCTAACGCCGTGAGCGGAAGATTTTTCACCGCTAAGACGCGAAGGGCGCAAAGAAAAGAAATACAAGATTCACCACAGAGGACACAGAGGACACAGAGGAAGACGAAATTCCGATTTTGATTTACCTCTGTGTCCTCTGTGTCCTCTGTGGTGAGATCGAATTTTTTGGTGAGATGGCATCCATGACTGGCGGGTTTTTCGACACTCATTCTCGTCTAACTGGCAAGCCATCGAACGCTCCCCCAGCTTCGACGGCGACGCTCACGGTCACTCAACTCACGAAACAAATCGATCGCGCCATCAAGTCGGGCTTGCCCGGGTCCGTTTTGGTCCAGGGCCAGATCAGCAATTTCCGGCCCCCGCGCAGCGGCTCCGGCCATCTCTATTTCACGCTCAAAGACGCGGCGGCCTGCATCGACTGCGTCCTTTGGGCCGACGCCGCTGCCCGCTTGCGATTTGCACCCGCCGATGGCCTGGAAGTGATCGCCAGCGGGCGCGTGGCGGTCTACGCCGACCGGGGAAAGTACCAGTTTTACGTCAATTCCCTTTCGCCGCTGGGCAAGGGCGCCCTGGAACTGGCCTTTCAGGAACTGCGCGCCAAGCTGGAAAAAGAGGGGCTATTTCAGCCCGAAAGAAAAAAGCCCCTGCCGGAATATCCCCTGAATATCGCCATCGTCACCAGCAGCGCCGCGGCCGCCTTGCAGGACGTGCTGAAGGTCCTGCGCCGGTTTCCCTGGCTGCGCATGTCCTTGCACGATGTGCCGGTTCAGGGTGAAAACGCCGCCGGAAAAATCGCCGCCGCGATCGCCGAACTGAACTCAGCAAAGCGGCCCATCGATGTGATTCTCCTCGCCCGCGGCGGCGGTTCGCTGGAAGATTTGTGGGCCTTTAACGAAGAGGCGGTCGCGCGGGCCATTGCTGCCAGCCGCATTCCCATCGTCACCGGGATCGGCCACGAGGTGGATGTTTCGATTGCCGACTTGGTCGCCGATCTCCACGCCCACACGCCGACCGAAGCGGCACAGACCGTCACCGCCCGCTGGCGCAACGCACGCGATCTCATCGAAATCTCGGAGACGCGCCTGCGACGGGGCGTTCGGCAACTTGTCGAAAGCGCTCGCCAGCGCCTGACGGCGATCCAGCGGCATGAAGTTTTCCGCAGGCCGCTGGATCGGGTGAATGCCCTGCGGCAGGTTCTGGATGATCGGCAGCGCGCCCTGGCCCTCGCCGCGGCTGGAGCATTGCGAGGCCGGACCGCGACGCTCACAGCCTTGGAGGGCCGCTGGGCGCAGCGCCATCCACGCTTCACCATCGCTCTTCGCCGCGCCGAACTGGATTCTCTGCAAGCTTCGCTGGAAAAGGCCCTGCGCGACGACCGCCGCCGGCGCGAGGCCCGGCTCGACGCCCTGGCCGCCCACCTCCGCGCCGTCGGGCCCCAGGAAGTCCTTCGCCGCGGGTATTCCATCACCTCCCGAAAAAAAGATGGCGCAATTATTCGCGCCAGCGCCCAGGTGAGGGTTGGTGAGACCCTGGTCACCCGTCTCGCCGACGGCTCCATCGAGTCCATCGCCGCCGATCCGCGCCAGCCGACCCTGTTTTAACGGGCGAATCCGCTCATTTTGCATGGTTCGCCGCCTAAATGCTCGCTCCGCCACAGCCGATAAATCGAATCGCGTCGCAAATTTTTTTGAAAGAATTATTTTCTTTCGTTTTCCGGGGATTCCGTCGATTTGGACGGTTGGATTGACAATGTTCAGGATGGATTTATACTTTCCGCCCTTCCACGCTTCCGGTCTGCGCCGAAAATGGCGTGTGGGCAGCGTAGGAGTGGGCTCCTCGCTGGCATAGCTCAGCGGCAGAGCGCCACCTTGGTAAGGTGGAGGTCCTGGGTTCAATCCCCAGTGCCAGCTTTCTATCGGCGATCTAATTTGATTGGAGGTTTGCGACATGGCTAAGGGAGTATTTGAAAGGACCAAGCCCCACGTCAACGTGGGCACCATCGGTCACATCGACCACGGCAAGACCACGCTGACCGCGGCGCTCAGCGCCCGTTCGGCAACCCGCTTTCCCAACGTCACGGCGAAGGGATACAAGGACATTGCCAAGGGCGGCACCGAGCGTGACGCCACCAAGACGGTGACCATCTCCGCCGCTCACGTGGAATACGAGAGCGACAAACGTCACTACGCGCACGTTGACTGCCCCGGCCACGCCGACTACATCAAAAACATGATCACCGGCGCCGCCCAGATGGACGGCGCCATCCTGGTGGTCAGCGCCGCCGACGGACCCATGCCGCAGACGCGCGAGCATATTCTTCTGGCCCGCCAGGTCGGCGTGCCCAAGATCGTCGTCTTCCTCAACAAGATTGACCTTGTTGACGACGCCGAACTGCTTGAGCTCGTCGAAATGGAAGTGCGTGAGTTGCTCACCAAGTACGGCTTCCCCGGTGATACCACTCCTATCGTCCGTGGCAGCAGCCTCCCCGCGCTGCAGAATCCCAAGGACGACAAGGCCAACAAGTGCATTGACGACCTCGTCAAGGCGCTGGATGAGTACGTTCCGATTCCGACGCGCGAAATCGACAAGCCGTTCCTGATGCCCATCGAAGACGTCTTCAGCATCAAGGGCCGCGGAACCGTGGGCACGGGCCGTATCGAGCGCGGCAAGTGCAAGATCGGCGAGACCATCGAAATCGTCGGCCTCAAGGCCACGCGCACCAGCGTCGTGACCGGCGTCGAGGCTTTCAACAAGACCCTCGATGAAGGCCAGGCCGGCGAGAACGTCGGCGTTCTCCTCCGCGGCGTGGAAAAGGAAGAGCTTGAGCGCGGCCAGGTCTTGGCTGCCCCCAAGAGCATCACCCCCCACACCAAGTTCCATGGCGAAGTCTACGTGCTGACCAAGGAAGAGGGCGGCCGCCACACTCCGTTCTTCAACGGATACCGTCCCCAGTTCTACTTCCGCACCACCGACGTGACCGGCACCGCCAAGCTGCTCAGCGGCGCGGAAATGGTCATGCCCGGCGACAACGTCACCATGGAGATTGAGCTGATGGCTCCCATCGCCATGGAGGAAAAGCTCCGCTTTGCCGTCCGCGAAGGCGGCAAGACGGTTGGCTCGGGTGTTGTGACTAAAGTAGTGGCGTAAGTTAATCCCTGTGGCCGACGCCGGCGACAGACGCCTCTGTCGCTGGTGTCAGCCGCGGACTTCTTTGTTGTTTTGATCGCAGGCGAATTTTTGCATTGATGAGGTCGGTATGGCTAAAGAGAACCGTGAAATGGTCTGGTTGCAGTGCACGGAAACCGGCGACCTCAACTATCGTACGGAATTGAAAGTGGTCGGCGGAGTGCCCAAGATCGAACGGAAGAAGTATTCCCCTCGGTTGCGTCGCCACACCGTGCATAAGATCAAGCGGAAATAAATAGCTTAAGCGGAAATAGATTGGCGATACGCCAGTAGCTCAATTGGCAGAGCGGCCGTCTCCAAAGCGGCAGGTTGGGGGTTCAATTCCCTCCTGGCGTGTTTGGCCGGCGCAATGACGCATGGCCTGCTTCGACCGGACCCGCATGGCAACATTGACCAAGAATCCCGACGGCAGCGACTCGGCCAAACCCCTTGGGGTTCCCGGTGAGAATGCGCCGAGCGGGGATTCCGGCGCGTCGGTTCCCGCCCGTTCGGGAAAGAATCCGCCCAAATATCCCCAGGCCCCGCGCCGGCCGCCTAATATGCCACCCTCCGGCGGCGCTCCGCCCGGCCCGCGCGGTCCGATGGCCGTGGCGTCAGGCGAAGGCGGCTTCTTCAGCATCCGCAAAAAAGGCCAGGGCTACTGGACCCGCATGGGCACCGTCGGCGGGGCGGTCCTGATCGGCGCTCTGAGCGTTCAATTCCTCTACAGCGAGCGGGAGACAATCAACATTCAGAGCGACAGTGTGGCCATCGGCCTGTGCACCGCGTTTGCCATCGGCTACGGGCTGCTGATGTTTTATCTGATGAACAAGCCCACCCACGTGGACTTCCTCATCGCCACCGACAGCGAGATGAAGAAGGTCAACTGGACCAGCCGCGAGGAGCTGATCGGCTCGACCAAGGTCGTCATCCTCTTCATGTTCATCATTGCCATTTTCCTGTTTGTGGCCGACTTGTTCTTTGGTTATTTCTTTTACTGGATAGGCGTCTTGAAGGAAAAACCGTTCTAAGTCCGGACGCTTGAGCTGAAACCGAT
>JBEKYH010000277.1:0-6948 GCA_049511115.1 Tepidisphaeraceae bacterium
CGACCCCGCGCCGGGTTCGCCGCCGCTCAGGATGACATGGAAGACGCGGGCGAGAGACTTATTTCCGACGGGCAGGACCGCATAGAGCGGGTGGACCAGATCCGCCGGCGGTTTTGCGAGGGTTGTCGGCGCCTCGTCGATGAATCTAAGACTTTGCAGAACGTAGTAACCAAGGCGATTGGTAACGCCGCTCGATACGGCATCAAGCCGGATTTCCCTCGCTGGCTGCGTCGCAGCCGGTGGTGGCGCTGCCGCCAGAAGAAGCAAGAGCAGGAGGCTGTATCGTCGCGCGGCCACGGATGGCCTCACTTCCCGTCCGGCGAATTCCTGATCGCAAACCGCAGCAATTCCGCGCTGCTCTTAATGGAAAGTTTCTCCTTGATGTGCTCGCGGTGGGCCTCGACGGTCTTCACGCTCAGGAACAGTTTGTCGGCAATCTCCTTGACGCTGTGCCCCGCCCCGATCATGCGGAAAATCTCCAATTCGCGGTCCGTCAGCCGGTCCATCGGGAGCGCCCCGTCCTTTTTCTTGCCCCCCACCATGCGGTGCAGCAGCGTCGCGCTCATCTTGCCGCTCACGTAGACCTGCCCCGAAAGGACCGTGCGCATCGCCGCGAGAAGAACCTGCGGGGCCTCCTGCTTCATGATGTAGCCGCCGGCGCCGGCGCGCAGTGCGCGTTCGGCATACAGCGACTCATCATGCATGGACAGCACCAGCACTGGCAAATCCGGCCACTGCGCCTTGATCTCCTTAAGCAGTTCAATGCCGTCACTGTCCTTCAGCGATACGTCGACCAGCACCAGGTCAGGCAGAGTTTCGCGGATGGCCCGCAGCGACTGGTAGGCGTCTTCGCCTTGTCCGACGACGGTCAGATCGGATTCATTGTCGATAAGTTGAGCCAGGCCGCGGCGGACGATGGGATGGTCATCCACGAGAAATATTCTTTTCTTTCCCTCGCCCGCTCCGGGAGGGATTTCGTCCATGGCTTTTCCCGACGGCATGGTTGCCCGCCTTTCGATTCGGCGCGCGGCAAATGAGGCACAGGCCGCCCCGGCTGGAAACTGTAAGGCCGGCGCCCATCGCACGTGCGCGATGCTCAATCATCGCCCAGACGGGCGATTTCGCCAAGTCCCCCGGCGGATTTGATCCGGCGGCGCGCACACTGACACGCATTTCCACCTCGCCCTTGCTCGGCTTTAGAGCGATCGTGGCCGCGGTCGCGCCTCCCTTTGCAATTGCATGATCCAGGAAAATCTGCGCGACGCGAAATAAATGGATGGCCACACTGTGGTCAATATTCTTCGGCGATTTGCCTTCCCGAAAATGGCACGCAACGCCAAAAGCGTCGCCCATATCTACGGCAAGATTTTGCAGTGCCGCCGGGAGAGCATTTGGTTCGGTTTCCAGGGGCTCCAGCGTGCGGACAATACGGCGGGCGCTTCGGATCGCCTGCCGCATCAATTCACCTATGGAGACAATTTCGCGCTCGCACGGCGAATTATGGCAGGGAACCTTGCCCTGGAAGCTCTCCACAAGCAGGCCGATGCCGGCAAGCTCCTGGCACAGTCCGTCGCGCATGTCCCGGCCGAGTTTGCGGAGCTCGATCTCGCCGGCGTCGAATGCCACCTTGGCCAACGGATCAGGCGATTGGGGGCCTTTATGGCCGCTCGCCGCCACAGACCCAGACCGCGGCCCGGCTATGCTATTCACCAGCTTCTTCTTCATTGAATGCCCAAAAGACGAAGCAACTTCCCTAAAGCCCTGCCTTTTTAACATGCCGGGCCAAACAGGGCCTTAGGTCAAAAGCCCGCCCCGGAAATAAGAAATCTCCCTAGGAGCCCTAGGGAGATTTCCAAGCGCCAGTGACTGATGCATCGCGGCCGATCTAAAGCAGCTTTCCCCAGCGTCGGTCGAGCACGGTGCCGGCGCCAAAGAGTTTGGCGGTGGTGGAGTCACGTGCACCAGTGACCAACTGCACAATGGGAACGGGGCTGCGACGGCGGCGGTTTTTAGCCATTACGACGCCGCCCCCACTGGGGCGAGCGGGGGCTGAGCGTCGTTGGGAATGGGGTTCGTTACGCATCATGTCACCTGCGAGTTCCGTCATGGCTCATTTACCTGTGAAGATTATCGCTTGAGAAATGCCGGAAAAATATCAGGATGCGCTAGGCTTTAGTCGTGGGGAATTTCCTTATACGCGATCTTGCCGCCTCGCGCCGCCTCTAGTGTTTTTCCGCATATCATGAGGGCATGAAAGCCATGCTGCTGGGCAAGATCGGGCCAATCGAAGGAAATCCGCTGGTGGAAGGGGAGATACCCGTTCCGCACTGCGGAAAGGGAGAGGTCCGAATTAAAGTTGAAGTCTGCGGAATCTGTCGGACCGATTTGCACGTCGTCGAGGGTGACCTTCCGCCCTTGCGCCCGCGCGTGGTTCCGGGGCATCAAGTGGTGGGCGTGGTCGACAAAATCGGCGAAGGGGCCAGGAGATTCACTATCGGCCAGCGCGTGGGAATCGCCTGGCTGCGCTGGACGTGCGGGGAATGCCGCTACTGCCTGGCCGGGCGCGAGAATCTTTGCCCCCGTGCCCGCTTCACCGGCTATCAGGAAGACGGCGGATACGCCCAATACGCGGTGGCCCCGGAAGATTTCGCCTACGCCCTGCCGGGAGAACTGGACGCCGCTTCGACCGCTCCGCTTTTGTGCGCGGGCATCATCGGCTTTCGCGCCTTGCGCCAGGCGCAGACCAAGCCCGGCAGCCGCCTGGGGTTGTATGGTTTTGGGTCTTCTGCTCATATTGTCATACAAGTTGCGCGGCATTGGGGCTGCAGTGTCTACGTGATGACCCGCGATAGAAAACACCAGCAATTGGCCCTGGAATTAGGCGCCACCTGGGCCGGCGACGCCGCGCAACCCGCACCGGAAAAGGTCGATAGCGCGATTCTTTTTGCCCCCGTGGGCGATCTCGTCCCCGCAGCGCTGCAAGGCCTGGACATGGGTGGCACACTGGCCATCGCCGGCATTCATCTCAGCGATATCCCGAGCCTCAATTACGAAAAGCATCTGTTTCACGAGAAAACGCTGTGCAGCGTAACCGCCAATACGCGACAGGATGGGGAAGACCTGCTGAAAGTCGCCGCGGAAATGAAGCTCGTCCCCAAGACCACGCTCTTCCATTTGGCTGATGCCAATGAAGCACTGCAGCATTTGAAACACGACGAAATCAATGGCTCCGGCGTCTTGCGAATTCCTCAGGGAACTTGATTTGGGGCTTCTGGTGTTCGCCATGATCGGCGATAATCGGAATCAGGCAATCGACCATATCATCCACCGACAATTCCCCGGAATTCAGCGTCAGCGTAAACCCCTCGGGCGCCAGCGTGCGGCCCGGCCAGTATTTCTGCAAAAACCGCGTCCGATTGCGGTCCAGTTGCTCGACAACTTCGCGCGCCTCGACCGGCGAAATCTCCTTCGATTGCGCCGTTGTCTTGATGCGGAAGTCAAGCGGCGCCACCAGCCGAACATGCACGCCGCCGGACATCTTAGCCGTCACGAAGCGCGCTCCCTGCCCGACCAGAACCACATGCCCGGCATGAGCCAGGGCGCGAATCGCCGCCGCAACATGGCGGTAGACCCGGAATTCAGCGTTCTGAATGGCTGCCTCGCTGGAGGAGAAAGATTCCAGCAACTCCTCCAGCCAGGTATGCGGGTGGTTTTCGATTTCCGCCACGATCTGGCGGGCGATTCCCTCTTCCGCCGACACCTTTTCAATCAATTCCCGGTCCCAGGCCGACCAAGGGCGAGCATGGGGATGCAATTCATTGAGCCGCTCCGCCAGGCGATGCGCCAGCGGAATCCCGCCCGCGCCCGGTTGGCGGCTGATGGTCACAAAGACGCGTTCGGCCGCGGGAACTCCCGACTGGGCCGGCCAATTCCATGTGTGCAGAGCGCCTTGTAATACCTTTGCGGCCGAGTCCTTTGATAGGGTTTGCCACGATTTCATAACCGCCTCCCATCTCAACTTACGTCAGGGCAATTTGCGGTGACGGTTCAGATTTTTCGATCCATTCGCCGGCCTTACTTAAAAGCCGGCATCAACCGGCAACGGCCTCACGCCATTACAGCCTTCTCGAATTCCATTATATCACCTAATTGGTCTCCCAGTTTTTGTGCCGTTACCTCCACGAGATTCTTGGCAATCGAAGCGGCCAGGCGCTTGCGCGCCGCCGGCCCGATTTCCTGGCGAAGCATCCCCAGAAACGGCGCCGGCGCGACCAGGACCAGCCGGTCATACGCGCCGCGGACGGCAGACTGCTCAAGGAGATCGCATAGGTCGCTGGCGAAACGTGCGGAGTGAACCTCGTCTGGATCGCTTAAGCCCAGAAGCAAGCCACGGCGATTATCGCCGTTCAGTGCCGTTTGCGCTCCAATCGGATATTGGCCGAACATGCGCTCACGCGCGCGGCCCGATATGTTGTTAAATTCGCGCAGCAGCACCGGGTGTTCGTCCTGCTCGGTCTTGAAATAGAGCTTGGCCCGACCCGCGTCAGCCACCACGATCCAGTTGTTGCGCATACCTATCTCCAATCAGCCCTCGAGGCGCTGATAGTTTCGCTTATTCGTGGGGCAGATTTGATCGGGGCGGGCACGGTTAATTAGCTAGGCAACTTCCCTATCTGTTGAATGGGGCAATTCGCCCAGGGCAGGCTTTCGCAATAAACAGACATGCAAAATTGCCCGACTATTGATGATAGGTCGAAAAACCAATAAACTGGACGACTTGCTCGTTTCCGGAGTATGCCTTGATTATTGTCATGAATTCGCAGGCGCCCAAGGAGTCGATCCAGCGCGTCGTCGCTGAAATCGAACGCATGGGCTGTCAGGCGCACCTCTCGCAAGGCCGCTTCCGGACCGTCATCGGCGCGGTCGGCGAGGAAGGCGTCATCGACCAGAATCATCTCGCGGCCTTGGATGGGGTCGAAAAAGTCGTCCCCATTATGAAGCCGTATAAGCTCGCCAGCCGCGAGTTCAAGGAAGATGACTCGGTCATTGAGATCGGCGGCGGCAAGACGCCGCTTATCCCCGTCGGCGGGCGACATGCCCTGGCGATTGCCGGGCCATGCGCGGTGGAAAACGAAAAAATGCTCTGGACCATCGCCCGCCACGTTCGTCAGGCCGGGGCGACGGTCCTACGCGGCGGAGTCTATAAGCCGCGCACCAGCCCCTATTCATTCCAGGGTCTTGGAGAATCGGCCCTGCAGTGGATGCGCGATTGCGGCGATGAACTGGCCATGCCCATCTGCGTCGAAGTCATGGACACGCGGCAAGTCGAATTGATGGAGCGCTACATCGACTGCTTCCAGATCGGCGCCCGCAATATGCAGAATTTCGATCTCCTCCGCGAGGTCGGCAAGACGCGCAAACCCGTTCTCCTTAAGCGCGGACTCGCTGCCAGCGTGAAGGATTGGCTGCTCTCGGCGGAATATGTGCTGAGCCAGGGAAATCGCGGCGTGATTCTGTGCGAGCGCGGAATTAAAACATTTGAGGATAGTGTCCGGTATTCGCTGGACGTGACCAGCATACCGGTGGTCAAACAATGGTCGCATCTGCCGGTGATCGTGGACCCGAGCCACGCCGCGGGCAAGCGCGATTATGTGCCGGCCATCGCCGCGGCGGGAATGGCGGCCGGGGCGCACGGGGTGATAGTGGAAGTGCATTATTGTCCGTCCGAAGCGCAGTGCGACGGGCCTCAGGCTCTGCTGCCGGAGACATTCATCGAATTGATGGGCCAATTGCGAAAGATCGCCGGAATCTTCGGCAAAACATTTGCCGAGGCTCCCGAAACGGCCCCCGTATAAGGTTAAACATTGGATGTTAACCGTGTGCGTTTAATGGATTGAGGTTCACTATGCGAAAGCCATTCATCGGTGGAAATTGGAAGATGAATACGTCCAAGGCCACCGCCATCGCGCTGGCCAAGGCAATCGCCAAAACCGCCCCCGCCGGCGTCGATGTCGGCGTCGCCCCGCCGTTCTGCTATCTTGACGTGGTCGCACAGGCCATTGGCGGATCAACCGTGCTGTTGGGCGCTCAGGATGTCTATCCCCACAAGAACGGCGCCTTCACCGGCGAAATCTCCATCGAAATGCTCAAGGACCTCGGCGTTGTATTCTGCCTGGCCGGCCACAGCGAGCGGCGTCATGTCATCCTTGAACCCGAGGAACTGGTATCGCGCAAAGCCAAGGCAATCTACGCGGCGGGATTAACTCTCGTTCATTGCGTCGGCGAGACCATCGACCAGCGCCAAGGCGGCGAAACCCTCACGGTCGTCCGCCGACAGCTTGGCGAATTGCCCGATGACATCAGCGATCCGGTGCGTCTGGTGGTGGCCTATGAACCCGTCTGGGCCATCGGCACGGGCCACAACGCCAGCGACGCCCAGGCCCAGGAAGTTCATGCCTTCATCCGCCAGGAACTGGCCCATCGCTGGAACAAGGAATTCGCGATCGAGGTCCGCATCATCTACGGCGGCAGCATGAAACCGGACAACGCGAAGGGGCTGATGAGTCAGCTCGATGTGGACGGCGGATTAATCGGCGGAGCGGCGCTCAAGCCCGAGACGTTCGAGCCCATCATCCACGCCGCCCTCGCTTCGGTGCAATGAAGATGATGGTGATTGCGTAGGGTGGGCACTGCCCCCCAATGTTTGGTGAGTTGGCAAGGAGTGAATCGGCATGGTGGCTCTCTATTACACACTGACAACAATCTTTCTGATTGTCTGCATATTTCTCGTCCTGCTGGTGCTGATTCAAAAGGGCCGCGGCGGCGGACTCAGCGGCGCATTCGGCGGCGCCGGCGGCAACACCGCGTTCGGCTCCAAGACCGGCGATGTGCTCACCTGGGTCACCAGCGGCACGTTCGTGTTCTTTGTCCTCCTGGCGGTCATATTGA
>JBEKYH010000278.1:0-6933 GCA_049511115.1 Tepidisphaeraceae bacterium
AGCAAAGGAGGCTTGAAAGGAAAAAGTGGTAAGAAGGGAGGAGCAGCGCGGCTCGTTGCGATGGCGGCGGCCCGAACACATGCGGGCGCTCTTGAGCGCCCAGAGGTCTTCGGGGGCGGCGTCAGCCAGACTGCTCGACTCACTGACCTTTTCTTTTTGCTTTCTACAATGCGTCGGGGTCGATCTTCCGCGTCTCCTCACGCAGGAAGTGCATGACCTGCCGCTCGCTATCAAAACTCATCACGCGGCGAGCCACCTGCTTGGCGTGCTCGACCGTGGTTGAGCGAATAATCTTTTTTACCTCCGGGATATCGGGGCCGTTCATGCTGAACGTGTTGAGCCCCAATCCCAATAGTAAGAGAGTGTACAGCGGTTCGCCCGCCATTTCACCACAGATGCTCACGGCAATATTATTCCGAGCACCCGCGCGGATGGTGTCGCGCACCAACCGCAGCACCGAGGGATGCCCCGGGCAAAAGAGACTGGCGACGCGCTCGTTGGTCCGATCAACGGCCAGCGTGTACTGAATCAGGTCGTTGGTACCGATGCTGAAGAAGTTCACTTCCTTGGCAAATTCGTTGGCCATGATCGCGGCGGAGGGCACCTCGATCATCATGCCGACGGCAATGTCCTTGCGGAAAGGCTTCCCCTGGTCTTCCAGCTCCTCCATCACGTCGTTGAGAATCATCTTGGCCTGGCGAAGCTCCATCAGCGTCGAAATCATGGGAAACATGATCTTGATATCCGACCGAGCCTGGTAGGCGCTGGCCCGCATGATCGCGCGTAACTGCCGCTTGAACATGGGGATATCGTGCAGACACATGCGAATGGATCGGTCCCCCAGGAAGGGGTTTTTCTCCTGGCTCGCCGCGCCCACGTATTTGTCGGCGCCTAAGTCCATCGTGCGGATCACCAGTGGGCGGCCGTCGAGATGTTTCAAGGCATCGCAATAGGCTTCAAATTGCTGCTCTTCGCTCGGCTCGGCTTCCTGAGCCAGGTACAGGAACTCGGTACGGTACAGGCCAATGCCCGCGGCGCCGCGGTTCATCGCGTCTTCGACTTCGGTGGGAAACTCGATATTGGCCTGCAGAGAGACTTCGTATCCATCCAGCGTGCGCGCGGGCAGGTCGCGCAGACCCTCGCGCTCGCGCTCGGCGGCCTGGCGCTTGTTTTCCGTCTGCCGATGCTCGGCAAGCGTTTGCTCGTCGGGATTGATGATCACCAGGCCGTGGTTGCCGTCGATGATGATCATGTCGCCACCGTTGACTTCGGCGGTGATATTCCCCAGTCCGACCACCGCCGGAATGTCCATCGCGCGAGCGACGATCGCCGTGTGACTGGTGCGCCCGCCGACATCGGTGGCAAAGCCGATGACGTGGCGCCGGTCCAGCGCCGCCGTCTGGCTGGGGAGCATGTCATGGGCGATGACAACCACCTCCGCATCGAGGTGACCCAAATCCTGGCGGCGGTCGCCGATCAGCTTGGAGAGAATCTGCCGCTCGATGTCATGCACGTCCTTGACGCGCTCGGCGAGATACCGATCGGGCATCGCGCCGAACCGGGCGGCATACCTGCGCATGACCGTACTGACCGCATACTCGGCGGTGAAGAGGTTTGTGTCGATCTCCGCTTTGATCTGGTTGATCAGCGAATTGTCCTTGAGTATTCCCAGATGGAAATCAAAGATTTTGCCGATTTCCTCACCATATTCGGCGTTAATCGCGTCGCGCTGCTGGGCGACTTTCACGGCGGCCTCGGCCAGCGCCTGATCGAGACGTTTGTGTTCGGCGGAGACGGATGCGCGGGGGATCTGCCGCTTGGGAATGAGTACGTCCTCGGCGTCCAGCACGACTGCCGTGCCGATCACCACTCCCGGGGATACGCCGATGCCTTTCTTGATCTCCATGAACCGCTCAACCTCAGGGGTCTTCCCCGAACTTGGCGTCGAAGAGCGCGGCGAGTTTTTCGACGGCCGCGGCGGCGTCGGCGCCATCGGCGCGGATTTCCAGCGGCGTTCCGCACACCGCGGCCAGGGTAATCATGGCCATGATGCTCTTGCCGTCGACGGTTAGTGGGTCTTCACCGCGTTTTTCAACTTCGATTGAACACTTGAACGTGCTGGCGGTCTCGACAAACAACATGGCGGGGCGCGCGTGCAACCCGCGTTCGTTGGAGACGACGACCTGGCGCGTGACAATGGGCATAGACACTGCGGGATTGTGTGTTTGGAGGCCCGTCAAAACTGTCGCGCCGTCCGACACGTCCGTCTCCCCTTTATTTCCCCTGATCCGCTTCATCGAGCAGATCAATAATGGCTTCGCGCGTGGGCACCTGCCGCAGGAAACGGCGGAAGATGTCCTTCTGGAGGTTGCTGAAAACGATGTTCATGGCCTGCAGGTGCTGCTGCGGCTGGTTTTCCGGGCTGAGCAGCAATACCACGCTGAAAACCGGCTGATGGTCCAACGCGGCAAAGTCAATTCCGCCGTGGGAACGCCCGATGGTGCCGGCCATCTGCTTGACCTTGGGATGTTTCACGTGCGGTACCGCGACACCCTTGCCAAATCCGGTGCTGCCGTTCTGCTCGCGCTTGATGAGCGCTGCGACGACTTCATCCACCGCGGTTTCCGGCAGGGCGCCGGCAACGGCCAATCCGGAAACCAATTCGCGCAACGCCCCGTCGCGATCCGTGGCTTTGAGCTCAGGGATTACCGCTTCGGGCACGATAAATTCTCGCAACTTCATCTGCTCCTCGGAGATCCAGGAACCGCTTCGGAGAACAAAAACGCGGAAGGCTTATGCCTTTTTTCTTCCGAAACGCTTCCTCTTCTATCTTGGTTTATTTCTTTCCATGTTTTTCATCGCCACTGTGCTTACGATTGCGAAACATGGCTTTATGCTCGCTGATCTGGCGTTCCAGTTTTGCGTAGCAGCCATCCACGCCCGCGTAGGCGTCGGCCCCGTCACAATGGGCCAGAAACATATTCCGATGCTCGGCGCTGACGATCATTTCCACGCGAATGCCGTCTTTTTTGGCGTCGAACACCACTTCGATATTTTCAATCCGATCATAAAACCGGCTTAATTTGGTCGCTTTCTGCTCCGCGTGGCTTCGCAACGGCTCGGTCACGTCCATATGCCGCGAGGAAATGGTCACTTCCACAACAGGCCTCCTTCAGAGTTTTGTGCCATATTCCGCATTGCCCCAGCGGGATCCAGTAGTGCGATCCCTCTTGCGCAAACCTGCTAAATCAGCCGTCCCGTCTCCCCGGCGCGCATTGTACAGGAAAAGACGGTCAGGGCGAATAATCGGCGCAGGCGGCTTGGGTAATATCCTTACCTCCAATGCCACCTAATTTGCCTCCTAACTACCCCGCCCGCGCCATCGCGGATTCTTCCGAAGGCGTGGTTACCGGAGGCGGCAACGTCGCCGGCGGCGAAATAACCCCGCCGCTGACAAGAAGCCGCAATGCCTCTTCCACTGTCATCGGCAACTCCACGACGCGGTTTCGCGGAACTATCAAAACATATCCCGTAAATGCTGTGGGCGTAGAGGGTACGAAGACCGTGACCATCTCCTCCTGCCCCCGCCCCAGCGGCAATGACGCCCGGCCCGTGACCATGCCGATAGACCAGATTCCCTGTTCGTGCGGCTGAACCGCCACCACGCGGCTGCCGACAAGCCGCGGCGAATGATCTTCCAGAATGAAATCGGTGATCTGCTTCACCGCCGGGTAAATGGCGCGCACAAGCGGAATGCGCAGGACACCTTTTTCCGCCATCCGCCACGCGGCTCGCCCCAATAGATTGCCCACCAGGACGCCGACCACGTAGACCAGCAGGATGGCCAGTCCCACGCCTAGCAGTTTGGTGCGAATGGGGTAGAGGTCCGGGTCCCAATACCGTCCGATATAGCCCGGCGATTGAAACCGAAACACGCCCGCGTTCACCAGCTCGAGCCAGGTCAGTTTAATCAGGTAGATGATGCGCGAACCGAGCGAATCCCACAGGAAATTCCACACCCAGAGCAAAAGCCACAGGGTAATCAACGTCGGCATGAGCGTGGCCAACCCACGCAAAAAGAAGCGGCGGAAATCCCCCGCAATGGTGGCTCGAACTCCCGGCGCCGAAGCCGATGGCTCCGGCATTCCGGCAGGCGGAAACTTATTGTCATTGACATGCACCAGCGGCCCCTTCCGAAGCAGGCCGACAGAGGCGGTTAACCCCTGTGATACAGGCCGAGAGGGTAAAGATCAATCGCATCCGGTCTTCCCGCGCGGTTCCCTTCTCCATTTATTAAGAGAGAGCCACGTCAACACTTCTTCCCTGCCTGGCGGCAAAAGCGCCCCGCGCCCACGACAGGGCGCAGGCCGTATTCTATGCCGCAATCGGAAAACGGGATTATTAATTTGCAACTCCAGATTCCGTCGCTGTTGATATGATGCAGGGGGATGGCGAAAATCACCCACTCAGGAGCGTCTAATGGCAGGCATTGCAACCGTTTTGCAAGTTAACAACTTGGCCCCGCGGCAGGCTTCCGCGGTCAAAAGAAAAGCCGAACGCCTCGGCCTGAGCGTCGAAGACTACATCAAGCAGCTAATTGAGGATGATCTGGCGCTCGACAACAAGGCGCAAAGCACATCACTTGACGAATTGGCCAAGCCGTTCCGCAAAGCGCTTAAGGGTATCGGCGACGACGAGCTTGATGGGATTGTATCGCGCGCCCGTCCCAAAGCTCCGCCGCGCCGATGATAAATGACACGTGCCGAACCCTCCCGACCGCGTTCGACTTGTTCTTGACACCAACACACTTTTGCGCGGCTTGGCGAATCGCGACTCAGCATCTGGCCGGATACTCGGCCTTTGCGAAGGGCGGCAAGTGACCCTCCTGCTCAGTCGACCCGTGCTGTCAGAGTATCGGAGGGTACTAAGCACGCCCGCGATTGTGGAGAGAAACCCCAATATTGCGGCTGCTGATATAGAGTTGGTGCTTCGGCGGCTCCGCTATTTCTCATTGCACATAACGCCGGTCTCAAGCCGATTCCGACTCGACCGCGATCCAATGGATGAAAAGTTCATTGAACTCGCCATCGCTGGATCCGCGACCCAGATTGTGACCAACGACAAGGATTTGCTCTCATTGAGCAGCGGCTACGACGATTCCGCCAAACGATTACGCCAACGTTTGCCTGGCGCGCGGATACTCCTTCCAGCGGATTTCATACGATGGTTTGACTCGTCATTTGCTAACGACTACTAGCCGCTTGGTAATGTGGCTTTCCATCAAGGCCAAACCCTCTACTTTGGCCCAGAATTCCCAGGGCCGCATTGCAATTCGCGCCGACCTAGGCGGCCTTTGCCGCTCCCGCCTCCGGATGCAACGGGATCATCGCGCCCACCCCCTCCGCCCGATACTCCGGCACCGCTTGCCGCAGCGCCGACAGAATTTGCTCACGCGAACCATGTACGACGGAACCAAGCCTCTCCACCATCTGTGCCGCCTGTTGCGCCGACGCGGGGTTGAGTTGCCATATGCGAATTTTCGCATGACTCGTTGGCTTCGTCCGCTCGGTCTGCCCGGCCAGTTCCTCGCTGAGTTTTTCACCCGGCCGGATGCCAGTGAAATGAATGGCGATGTCCTCGTTGGGCTTTAGGCCGCTACGGCGGATCATTTCCGTGGCCAGGTCGAGAATCCGGATCGGCTCCCCCATGTCCAGGACGAATATCTCGCCCCCCTTCCCGATCGCGCCGGCCTGCATCACCAACTGGCTCGCTTCGGGAATAGTCATGAAAAACCGCCGCATTTCCGGATGCGTGACCGTCACCGGCCCGCCCGCTTCGATCTGCTTGCGGAAGATCGGCACAACGCTGCCGCTGCTGCCCAGGACGTTGCCAAAGCGCACCGCCACAAACCGCGTGCGGCATTGGGGGTTGTTGAGCGATTGAATGTAAATCTCCGCACAGCGCTTGGCCGCCCCCATGACGCTGGTCGGGTTGACCGCTTTGTCGGTGCTGACCATCACAAACGCCGCGACGCCCGATTTCACCGCCTCGTCCGCGACTGTCTTGGTCCCCAGGACATTGTTCTTGATCGCCTCGCCGGGATGAAGCTCCATCATGGGGACGTGCTTGTGGGCCGCGCAGTGAAACACCACCTGCGGCTTTTCCGCCGCGAAAATTGCCGCGATCCGACGGCTGTCGATGATGTCAGCAATATAAGGCGCGATATCCGCCCCCACCCAGCGGTGATTGAGTTCGCGGTCGATTTCAAATAGGGCGTTTTCCGCCTGATCCAGCAGGATGAGCCGGCTGGGGCAGAATTTCAGGCTCTGCCGGCAGATTTCCGAACCAATGCTGCCGCCGGCGCCGGTAACCAGGACGCGTTTACCGGCTAGGAACCGCTGTAATTCAGGAGTATCGAGGTTAATCGCGGGCCGGCCGAGAAGATCCAGAACATCAACCGCACATGCCGCCCCGCGCGGTTTGCGATTTTCGCCGCCCGCGACTCGTGATCCTTCGCGCGCACCCAAGCCACCGCCCGTGCGGCGGGAGAACGCCCCCCAGAGCCGGCGAAGTGTTTGCGTGGCCATGTATCGACCCGCATCAGTTATCGGAGAAAGGGACCTTGGCGGTTGAAATTATTGCAGGGTCCGCGCCCAGTCGCGGAAAGACCGAAGAATTGTGGTTTCATCAAGGGTCGCGAACATCGCCAGGAAGCGATCAATGTCCGCTGGCGTCAGTCGCGGTAGCGCTTCGCTCCGTTCAATAGGCCGGTATCGTCCATCGGCGCTTAGTTTTAGGAAATGAATTTGCTTGCCGTCGTGACGCCAGACCTCATTAATCCCCAAGCCAGCGTAAATCGATTGGCGATTCATCGGCGAGTGGGTGATATCAATCTCGACTGCCAGATCGGGGGGCGGATCGCAGATCAGCCAC
>JBEKYH010000279.1:0-6931 GCA_049511115.1 Tepidisphaeraceae bacterium
ATGAGCGACCGAATCCTGATGCTCTCCGAAGGCAAAGTGGGCGGCGTATTTGATCGCAACGAGGCAACGCAGGAGCGGCTGCTCGCGGCGGCGATTGCATCACGCGGACAAAGGAGCGGTGAATGATGGGCACGGCGACGGCCACGATCGAGAAGGCAGAAACTCCAGCCCCCGCGGCGGAATTCAAATCGCTGGCGGTGCGCGATTTTTCACTGGCGATCGCGCTGGCGGTCATCTGGGCCTATTTCGCCGCCGTGACGCACATGAATTTTGTCAGCGCGCGGAACTTGTCCAATTTGGCCGTGGAATTGTCATTGACGTCGGTGCTCGCCCTGGGGGAATTGCTCATCATCCTGTGCGGCCAGATCGACTTGTCGATCGGATCGGGCGTCGGCTTGATGGGTGGAATGGCGGCGGTGCTGATCACGCTGCACCAGTGGAACGCCGGCGCGGCGATGGCGCTGACGACGGCCGTCGCTCTTGCGGTGTGGCTCCTCATGGGGACGCTGATCGTTACCCAGCGCATGCCATCGTTCATCATCACGCTCGCCGGTTTGTCCGCGTTCAAGGGCTTGCATTGGCAGGTGATTCGCAGCGCGACCGTGCCGGTGGCGGTGGGGGGGCAGGACAACGCGATGTCGCTGCTCACCACCTGGTTTTTGCCCAAGACCGGCGGGACGATTCTGGCCGGCGTCGTGATCGTCTGCATCGGCTGGTCGATCATGCGCACGCGGCAGCGGCGCGCGGAATTCGGATTTGCCCTGGAGCCGGCCTCGGTGGCGTTCGGAAAATTCATGGTGCTGTCGCAGTTGGTGATTATTTTCACTCTGGTCTGCAATCAATATCGCGGTATGCCGCTGGCGGCGCTCATTCTCGTGGCCACGGCGCTCATCATCGGATTTCTGGCCAAAGAGACGCGATTTGGACGGTATCTCTACGCCATCGGCGGCAATGAAGAGGCGGCGAAATTGAGCGGTGTGCCGGTGAAGGCCGTGGTCATCACCGCTTTTGGAATCATGGGATTGCTTGTCGCCCTGGGCGGGTTTTTGCAGACGGCTTACCAGGGGAGCTCGACGACGACCGTCGGCGAATTACTCGAATTGGATGCCATCACGGCTTGCGTGATCGGCGGGGCGAGTTTGAAGGGCGGGCGCGGCACCGTGATGGGCGTCATCTTCGGGTCGCTCATCATGGCCAGTCTGCTCAATGGCATGACGCTGATGGCGCTGGCGCCGGAAATCAAATACGAAGTGCGCGGCATAGTATTGGCGATGGCCGTTTTGCTGGATGTGAAGTTGAACCGGGAGACCTGACCGTGCCGCAGCGCAAGTGGACCCAGTCGCAGGGGCAGGCGGTCCGATTTCAGGGCAAAAGCCTCCTGGTTTCCGCGGCGGCGGGCAGCGGCAAGACGACGGTCCTGGCCGACCGATGTGTGCATCTGGTCTGCGACGCCCCGGGACCCGAGCATGAGCGGTGCGAGGTCGATCAATTGCTGGTGGTCACCTTCACCGAAGACGCGGCCGCCGAAATGCGCGGGCGCATTCAAGATGCCCTCACGCGGCGCATCGGCGAGGAGGCCGCTCCGACAAAGTGGCTGCTGCGGCAACTCGCCCTTGTGGAGCACGCCCAGATCAGCACCATTCACTCCTTTTGCGCGCGGCTGCTGCGTGAACATTTCAGCCTTGCGGGGATTGATCCGCGCTTTGTGGTGATGGACGCCGACGAGGCGATGCTCCTGCGCATCGAGACGGCGCGCGAGTTATTTGCCGACCGGTACGAGCGCGACGGCGGCGTGGAATTCCGCGATTTTCTCGATACCTATGCCGGCGGGGATGCGGAAAGGCTCGTCGATCGGGTCTGCCGCGCGCATGATCTGCTGTGCAGTCTGGAGTCGCCCGATGAATGGCTGCGGCAAGCGATTGGCCGCGTGGAGGAGGCAGGGGAAAAGCCTCTGAAAAAGTCGCAGGCAGGACAAGAATTGCTGCGGCTCGTGGACGCATCGCTGGCGGCGCTGGCGCGGAATTGCGCGGCGACGTTGGAACGCTTGCGGGCAATGATCGGGTTTGCGGCGTATGTCGAGCGCCTCGCGGAATGGTCGGCCACGGTTGGAACCTGGAGGAAGATTGTTGCGCGCGACGGGTTTGATGCGCTGGCGGAGGCCGTGGGAAGCTTTGAGCCGGATCGATTACCGCCGGTCGGCCCAGATGTGCCCAACAGGGATTTCGCCAAGGGTCTCGTCGATTCGATCAAATCGCAGATGCGAAAGGGCGACTTGGACGAGTGGACCCAATTCAACGAGGCCGAATGGCGCGACGGACAGCGAACCACTGCGCCGTCGGCAAAGTATTTTGCAGGATTGGTCGAAGAATTTTCGGGGCGGTATGGCGAAGCCAAGGCGCTCCAGCGCGGCGTGGATTTTTCCGACCTGGAACGAAAGGCGCTCGATATTCTGCGGCAGCGTGGCGAGGAAGGCGGCTGGGAACCGTCGCCAGTCGCGCGCGAGTGCCATCGGCGCTATCGGCACGTGCTGGTGGATGAGTACCAGGACGTGAACGGCTTGCAGGATGCGATTCTGCGGTTGGTGAGCACGGAATGCGTCGCGGGCGAAGGGGCATATGAGCCGAATCTGTTTGCAGTGGGCGATGTGAAGCAGAGCATCTACCGGTTTCGCTTGGCCGACCCAAAGCGATTCCTCCAGCGTGAGGCGGATTTCCGCGATGTCAAAAACACCCTGGGGGCGACGATTGATCTGCAGGAAAACTTCCGCAGCCGTGAACCTCTGCTCGAGGCGGTGAATGAAGTTTTCCGGCGGGTAATGACCCGCGAGGCGGCGGAGATCGAATATGGAAAGAGCCACGAACTGCGCGCGCCCGCGGAGTTGCGGTTTCCCGCTCCCGATGGAAAGCCACGCTTCGCAGGGGCGCCGATTGAATTGCATGTGCTGAGCGCATCGACGGCCGAGGAGGACGAAGAGAGTGATGACGTGGAGCCGTCGGAATGGGAGCGAGCGGAATACGAGGCGGCGCTGTGCGCGCGGCGGATTCTGTGCCTCACCGGAAAAGACGGGTCGGACCCCGTCTGGATCGGCGACCGGCCGGCGGATTTTGGCGACGTGGCGATTTTATTTCGCTCGCTCAGGGGCAGGGCCGATGATTTCGCCCGCATTCTTCGCGCCCACGGCATCGCCGTTCATTACAGCGGCGGCGCGGGATTCTTCGACGCGACGGAAGTCCGCGACATGGTGGCGCTGCTGAGCCTGCTGGACAACCAGCAGCAGGACATCGCCATGGCGGCGTTTTTGCGCAGCCCCATGGCGCGCCTGTGGGAGATCGGCGGCGCCGACGAAGCGCTGGCGCGGATTCGATTGGCTTACCCCGCGAAAGTCGCGGAAGACAGCGCGGAGGGAGGTGGCGCGACAGAGGGAATCACCTTTCATCAGGCGGTGGCGCGCTATGCCGCAGACCATGCGGATGAACTCGGAAAGCGGCTCGCGGAGTTGCTGGCTCAGTTATCGCGCTGGCGCGATGCCGCGCGGCAGCGGACACTGGCCGAGCTTGTCTGGACCATCTATGACGAAACTGGATATCTCACCTATGTCGCCGGCCTGGAGAATGGGGAGCAGCGCACCGCCAACCTGCTGCAATTTCACGAGCGTGCCCGGCAATTTGGCTCGTTCCTGAAACAGGGGTTGCACCGCTTCATGAGTTTCCTGCAGAGGCTCCGCGAGGAGACAGACCTGAGCCTGCCGTCGATTTCCGACGAAAATCAGCGGGCCGTGCGGCTGATGACCATCCACAAATCCAAGGGATTGGAGTTTCCGATCGTGATCGTTCCCGACCTGGGCAAGCGCCACAATCTCGCCGACGCCGGCGGCGATATTCTGTTGGAGCGAGAAAGCGGCCTGGGGTTGAAGGTCGTCGATCGCCAGCGGCTGATTCGTTATCCCTCCCTGAGTTGGCTGCTGGCGAGTGAAAGTGTGCGGCGGCAAAGCCTGGCCGAGGAGCTGCGGCTTTTGTATGTCGCGATGACGCGGGCCAAGGAGCATCTCATTTTGGTGGGGACCAGCGCCGATAAATCGCTGGATCAATGGGCCGGCAAATTTGCCGGGCGCAGCGGGGCGTTTTCGACCGAAGAAATTCTGGGCGCCAATTCGATGCTCGATTGGCTCGGTCCAGCCCAGGCGGCATGTGGGAGCGGCGTGCTGGAACTGACGGTCCACTCAAGCGACGAAATGAAGGCGTGGCCGGCCGCGGCAAATGCTCTGGTCGCGGCAAGTGACGCGCGGGCTGATCTTGCGGAGCTAAAGCCGCTGTCACCGCCACCCGCCGCAGACGCAAAAGCGGCCGAGATTATCGCGCGCTTGGAATTGGAATACCCGCGCCAGGCGATGACGACGCTCGCCGCCACGATCGCCGCGACCGCCGTGGCGGAGGAAAGGGAGATCGACGATTACGGTGACGAATGGACGGCCCCGCCGCTGGAAACGGAGGTGGAGCTTCCCGTTTTGACCAGTGCCTCTGGCGCGGCTCGGCCGCCTCTCTCGCCCGCCCAGGTTGGTGAGGCCACGCATCGGGTGCTGGAACATCTGGATTATCTTCGCGCCTGCGATGCGGCGGACATCGAATCGCAAATTGCCAAGCTCGCGGAACGGCGGCTTCTTGATGACGCCGAGGCCACATGCGTTGATCGAGACGCAATCGCCTGGTTTGTGGCAACGGATTTGGGACAGCGGCTCAAGGCGAACGCTGCCGGATTACTGCGCGAGATTCCCTTCGCCCTTGCCGCCCGGACCGATTCCGATGATCCCATGGACGCCGTCATGATTCGCGGCCGGATCGATCTGATCGTGCCGGACGGCGCCGGCGTGGCAGTGGTGGATTACAAAACCGATCGCCTGCGCTCCCACGAGGTGGAGGCGCGGGCCCGCGAATACGCCACCCAGATCGGCATCTACCGCCAAGCTTTGCAACGTATCGGCGGCTTTAAGGTCAGCGGCGTTTATCTGGTTTTTCTGTATCCGCGAGTGATTTGGACGGATGGGGGGTAGCGGCGGGCGGCGGAATTCTTCATTTGGCCGACAGTGCGCGATCGAGCTTTATCAGAGTCTCCTGCCGGGGAATGTGCTTGCCGGATTCGATGCGGCTTATGGTCTCCAAACGGATTCCAGAGCGACGGGCAAGTTCGGTTTGCGTCCAGCCGCGACGAATGCGGTCGCCGATCAGATCGCGAGCGATGGAGACGTCAATGGCGGCGCGCGCCTCCACATTACCCTGCGCATCGGGACGAGGGCGAGTGGGAAGCATTCGGGCTTTCTCCATGAGAAGATCAAAGTCCTTGCGCGAAATGACAACCAGTTCATCATTGGCAATGGAAATGGTTTGCAGCGTCATTTTCTGGCTATAGTATCAACAAGGCGGAAAAGTCAAATCGCCGCTCAATGTCCATGCACCGGTTCGCCCAAAAGCAATTTGAGCTCCGCGAATTTCTCGTCCAGTTGCTTTTGGCTCTGTGCTTCCAGATTCAATCGCAACAGCGGCTCGGTATTTGACGGCCGGACGTTAAACCACCACTCGCCGTTGTCGATGGTGATCCCGTCGAGGTAGTCGATTTTCGCCTTGGGATACGCCCCGGCCAGCTCGCGGATTTTGGCGTCCTTATCGGGCACCTGGAAATTGATCTCGCCGCTTTGGTGGTAGCGGCGCAGGGGGGCGACCAGTTCGCTCAGGGGTTTTGGCTGAGCCGATACAATCGACAGCAGTCGTGCAAAGGCAATCGCCCCGCTGTCGGCGAAAAAGTTGTCGCGGAAATAGAAATGCCCGGAGAGTTCACCGCCGAAAACGGCGGAGGTTTCAGCCAGGGTCTTCTTGATGAAGGCATGCCCCACGCGGTCGCGGCGCGGTACGCCCCCCGCGGCCGTGATCTCGTCGGCGACCACTCGGCTGGAGCGAAGATCGTAGACGATGGTCGCCCCGCGATTGCCAGGCTGCTTCAGAAAATCGCGGGCGATTAGCGCCGTCGCCAGGTCCGAACCGATCAGGCGGGCCGTTTCATCCAGGAACACGCAACGATCCGCGTCGCCGTCGAAACAGGCGCCCAGGTCCGGCTCTTCGCGGCGAATCCGCTCTTTAAGCAGATCAAGATTCGCCTCGACCAGCGGATTCGGCTCATGCGTAAATTTACCGGTGATTTCAAAGAGCAGGGGGATAAGCGTCAGGCCCGGCACATCGCCGAAAACAGCCGGGACCATCTTGCCGGCCATTCCGTTGCTGCCATCGACGACAACGCGCAATGGGCGTTTGAGATCCAGGAATTTCAGCACGTGAGCGCGATAGGGACCCCACAAATCCATTTCGGAATAATCGCCGACCGGCGACGCGCTGGCCGACGCCGAATTGTCTTGCGGCATGGAAGCGGCGATGCGCTTGATGTCATCGAGCCCCGAAGCCGAGCCAATCGGACGGGCCTTTGGGCCGCTGATTTTAAAGCCGTTGTATTGCGCCGGATTGTGGCTCGCGGTCGTCTGAATCCCGCCCAGGGCGCCCAGGTGGTTGATGGCGAAGTAGATCATCGACGTGTCGATCATGCCGATGTCGATGACATTCAATCCGGCAGCACGAATTCCGTCGCACAGGGCCTTGGCCAGCGACGGCGAGCTGAGCCGCATGTCACGGCCGACGACCAGGGTGTCGTTTAACTTTACTTCGTTGGGCGATACTTTTTGCTGCCGCAGGAATTGCGCCGAGGCATGCCCAATTTTCCAGGCGGTCGCCTCGTTCAACATGTCGGGATAGGTAGCGCGGACGTCGTAGGCTTTGAATATTTTTTCGATCATAAGAGCGAAACCCGAGTTTTCACCACAGAGGACGCAGAGGACGCAGAGGAAATACCGCGGATATCGACGGTATTAAATGCTCCCCTCTCATCTATCGGC
>JBEKYH010000280.1:0-6930 GCA_049511115.1 Tepidisphaeraceae bacterium
CTCATAGAGATCAAGCAATCCGCGCTCCCAAAGCTGGCCGATCGCTACCGCCGCGACCGGCTTGGTGCTGGACAGCCACAGCATCATCGTATCGGGCGACATCTCCACTCCCGGCCGCGATAAGCCGAACGCGGCATCGGCGATTTTCTCGCCGTTGATGGAAGCGAAGACTTGCGCGCCGATATGCAGCCCCTCGCGCAAGCCCTCCTCAATGACGGCGGCAGTGCGCGGAATGGATTGCCTTAAGTATGATTCCATAACGCCGCGAGATGATAGCAGCATCGCGCGGTACAGCATCGCGCGTCCCAGCATCGCGCGGTTGTGCCGCCTCCACGCCGCCCTTACCATCCGCCCGATGCAATGGCTCCTTCACGGTCCCCTCGCCAACGAAACTTCCGCCGTCGCCGACGCGCTGGTCCGCCACGAACACGTGATTCATCGCCCCCCGGAAATCGATCTGCCCCCCGATGCGACGCCCCACGACATCCTCGCCGCCGCCGCCAAAAAACAATGGGAAGTCATCACCACCGATTCCACCCTGGCGATGGCCCCGTTCTCCCAACATAAATCATTCAATCGCTCCCTCGTCTACCTCCAACTCGAAGGCGGCGACGTAGAGCAGGACGATGCCATCGACCGCCTCTTCACCCGCTTCAAACGCCTGACCCCCGGCCGCCTCTACACGGTCACCGCCACCCGCGTAAAAGTACGCCAATTCCCCGGGCATTAGGCGCATTTCAAGTCACCCCCTCACCCCCGCACCCTGTCAGGGTGTAACTCCTCTTTGTGGCGACTCCGCCCTTTACCCCCTCTCCATGTACTCAGGGAGAGGGTTGGGGTGAGGGTTCTTCGCCTTTCGCCACAACTGAGCGTCACACCCGCCCTGTCATCTTGTCACCTCTCATGCTCGCCCCGGCCGGCACGTCATGGTAGGTTTTGCCGCTAATGTCCACGGTGGTTTCAGAACCGAACGATAGCGCGATTGAGCGGCGCTGCCTGGGGCGCGGCACCGTCCTTGGCCTGTGGATTCTCACGGCTATCCCGCTGTTCATCGGCCTCGGCGGTCCCGTGCAACGCACGCAGGAGGGGCGCGTTGTTGAGACGGCGCGGCAGATGCTCGGCCGCGGGCCGGAGGCGTGGCTGATTCCGTCCCTCAACGGCGAGATTCGGTTGCGCAAGCCGCCGCTGGCGTACTGGATGGCGGCGGGGTCGTTCGAGCTATTTGGCGTAAGCGAGTGGACGGGGCGCATACCTACGGCGCTGGTGAGCTGGCTCACCCTGGCGGCGACCTACGTCATCGCACGGCGATTATTCGGCAGAACGGCCGCCATTGTGGCGGCGGCCTGCCTGCTTTCCAGTTATCTGTTTTTTCTTCAGGGACGCCGCGCCGAAACGGACGCGCCCGCGGCGCTGCTGGCGACCATCGCCGTCGATTTATTCTGGCGATCGGTTGAAGCGGACGCGAGTCGCGATCCGAATGCGGACGCGTTGCCGCACGTAGGGTGGGCACCGCCCACCATTTCCGTCGAAGGTGGGCAATGCCCACCCTACGCCGTCGCGACGAGCCCGCGATTAAACAATCCGGTGCTTTTATTCCATCTCGCGGCTGCCGCCACCGGGCTGTCTCTTTTTTCAAAACAGGGACCAGGGTTTTTCCCCATTCTGTTTTTCATCGGGTTCGCCCTTGCGCGACGGCAAAGCGAAACGCTCCGCCGATTTGTTCGCAGCGGAGCGCCGCTGACGCTGCTGCTCGTCGCCGGCTGGTGGTATGGATTTGCCGCGCTCAATCGGGGGATGGCGCAGTTCCTCAAAGAATTGGCGGAAGTAACCGAGGGCCTGGACCATCCCGCGCCGTTTTATGTCTACTTTCAACTGACCCTCCTCGCCTTTGCTCCCTGGTCGTTTCTGGCCGGTGGCGCATTGGTCGCGGCAATCAAAGACGCACGGCGCGATCCGCGCATTGCCGGCATACTCATCTGGGCGGCGGCGGACTTCGTGCCGCTTTGCTTCGTCGGCAACAAGCAGATTCATTACCTGCTGCCATTGATGCCGGCGGTGATGATCCTCGTGGGGTGGCTTGTCAGCCGCGCGGCGGACGCCGCGGCGGAAGAGAAACTCAAAGGCGCAGTGTGGATGCTGATGATCATTACCATCATCGGTTGCATCGTCGCACCTCTGGGTTTCCCTATCGCCGGTTACGTTTACCGAGGAAAACTGCTGCCGCTCGATGTGCCGTTGGCGGCGGGTGCTGTCGCCTTGGGTTTGCCGGCGCTGGCGATGTATAGAAAGCGGCGGATGGTCGGCGCGAGCCTGGCCCTGGCAGGCGCGTGGAGCCTGATTTTCATCATGGCTCTTGGGCCGTGGGCTCTCACCATCGGCCCAGCCGACATCCGCCAGACCGCTGCGCAAATCGCCGCGCGCTTCGGCAATGGGCCGTATGTCTTCTACGGCGGGGACACGAGTTTACCGCTGTGCTTCGCGCTGCGCCAGGAGATTCCGCGCATCGACGATCATAAGCCCGATCTGCTGCGAGCGGCGGCGGCGAGCGAGCCGCATTTAGCCGTGATCTGGGAAATCCCCCAGCATGCCGCCCCGCCGCAGATACCCCCGCCCGAATTTGTGCTCGACCCGGGCGATTTCGGCGCCAAGGGGCAGCATTTCAGGATTTACACCAGGCCCGCTGGGCCAGGCTGATTAACATTGAATAATCCCGATTGCGACTGCGACGCGGCTCCCCGATTTCTTCATTTCTTCGCGTTCTTCGCGCCTTCGCGGTAAAGGTTTTTTTGACTGAATCTGCCGAATCGGCGTTCCGCTCGCGCTCGACACGCCTTGGCCGTTTCTATATAAATTGCTCAGGCCTTGGAGCGGATAGAGGGTTGGCGGGCCGTCTCCTGCAAAAAGCGCGGAAGGAAATGTTAATGATTCATCTCAGCATCCTGGCGGACGCACAGTTCAAACTTGCGACAATCGATTATGTAATCCTGGCAACTTATTTCATTTTCGTGCTTGGAATCGGGTTTGTCCTTAACCGATTCACCAAAAGCAGCGAGGACTTCTTCCTGGCCGGCCGGCACATGCCCGCGTGGATTGCCGGGTTGGCGTTCATCTCCGCCAATCTGGGCGCCCAGGAAGTCATCGGCATGGGGGCCAACGGGGCCAAGTATGGGATGATGACCAGCCACTTTTATTGGGTGGGCGCCATCCCGGCGATGATCTTCATCGGCATCTTCATGATGCCGTTCTATTACGGGTCCAAGGCGCGGTCAGTGCCGGAGTATCTGAAACTGCGCTTTGATGAAAAGACGCGGGCGTTCAATGCGATCACGTTCGCGGTGATGACAGTGTTTTCATCGGGCGTTTCCATGTATGCCCTGGCATTATTGCTTAACCTGCTGCTGGGTTGGAGCTTTAATTTCTCGCTTATCAGTTCCGCCCTGATCGTGCTCATTTACATCACCGCCGGCGGGTTGACCTCGGCGATTTACAACGAAGTGTTGCAGTTCTTCCTGATCGTGCTGGGCTTTATCCCGCTGGTCTACCTGGGCCTGAAAGACGTGGGTGGATGGAGCGGCATGGTCAGCCGCTTGGATCTGGTCTCGGCCGCTCATAATCCGCCATTGGCCGCGGGGACGTTTTATAGCTCCTGGTCGCACATGGGATCAGCCGCGGACAATCCCATGGGCGTGGACTGGTTTGCGATGGTGTTTGGGCTGGGGTTTGTGTTGTCGTTCGGCTACTGGTGCACAGACTTCCTGGTAGTGCAGCGCGCCATGGCGGCGGATTCAATGTCGGCCGCTCGGCGCACACCAATCATTGCAGCGTTTCCCAAGATGTTCTTCCCCTTCCTGGTAATTGTCCCCGGGATGATCGCCATCGCCCTGACCTACAAGGCGGGGCAGACAAACTTCGCCATTCCCAAGAAGCCCGATGGCACATTTAACTACGACATGGCAACGCCGGCTATGCTGGCTCATTATTTCCCTTCGGGAATGCTGGGATTGGGCTTGACAGCCCTGATGGCATCGTTCATGAGCGGTATGGCCGGCAACGTGACGGCATTCAACACCGTTTTCACCTACGACATTTACCAAAGCTATATCTCGCCGAACCGGCCCGATCGCCATTATCTGACGGTCGGTCGGGTGACCACGGTGGTCGGAATCATCATCAGTATGGGGGCCGCTTATCTGGCGGCGTCGTTCAACGACATCATGGATTTGCTCCAGCTTGTATTCAGCTTTGTGAACGCGCCGCTGTTCGCCACATTCATGCTGGGGATGTTTTGGAAACGAACCACCGGGCATGGGGCGTTTTGGGGATTGCTCGCCGGGACTGTCGCCGCGGCCATCCATCATGGGCTGACGTTGCCGCTGGGTGACGCGAAGGGCGTCCACGGCGGGTGGATCACAATTGTCCATCAATACCCCGTGGATATGGCCCAGAATTTCTGGGGGGCGATTTACGCGTTCATGGCCGCTCTGATTGTGACGGTGGTCATTTCCCTGGCCACGTCTCGAACCAAGAACGACGATGAATTAAAGGGACTATGCTATTCCCTGACGCCTAAGATCAAGGAAGACGGTATTCCCTGGTACAAGCACCCGGCCGTTTTGGGCGTGATCGCCATTCTCGTGACCGTCGCCTTGAACATAATTTTCCGGTAAGAGATTTTTCGCCAATGAGACTTTTTCGTTCGAGAAACGGAGGCCCATCATGGGCGGCACAGGATCAATAGACATTCGTCTGCCAATCGGATTCATGTTTGGAATCATCGGCCTGCTGATGACCGGATACGGGTTCTTCACCAGCGGCGATCCCATGTATCAGGAGCATTCACTGGGCATCAACGTCAATATCTGCTGGGGTTCGGCGATGGTGCTGTTCGCGCTGGTCATGCTGGGACTGGCGTGGTGGGCGAAGGGATCCAAGAAGGCATAAGAACGCAGGACTGAGGGCCTAGGACTGCCCGCGGCGAGCTTCGCCGAGCCGAGGACTGAGAGACGGAAAATGTCCCCATTTTCGCCCTTGGTTTTTGACTCCAGTCCTCGGCTCGGCGACGCTCGCCGCAGCCAGCACTCAGTCCTCGGCCCTCAGTCCTAACTTAGGGTGTTTCATGTTACGCCGATTCGTCATCTCGGCCTTTCTGTTGTGCCTGGCGCAAACCGCCTTCGGGCAGAATAATCCAAACTTCGCTCAATACTGGCTGGCTCGGGCGATGATCGATGCGCAGGGTTTGAGCGATCCGGCGGAAAAGGCGGGTGTGGAGACCACCATCGCCGAGCAATATGCCTCGATTCCCGAACCGCGGTTAGTGGCGACGGCGCTCGACGCCGCGACCGTGGATGCCCAGAAAATCCCCGATCCAGTGGCGCGTTTCCGGGCGATGATGAACCTGGCGACGGCGCACGATCAGGCGGATGACCAGAACGCAACCAAGGCGCTCATTCTGGCCGAGACGGCGGCGGCGCAGCTCCCGCCCGGACCGGCCCGGGATGCGGCGCCGGGGCAGTTGTCAAATGCAATGGCTGTATTCACGGGATTTGACGCGGCGGCCCCAACCATCAGCGCGATATCCGATCCGCAACGGCGGGCGCTGCAGTTTGCCGACCTGGCGACAACCTACGCGGACGGGTCGCAGCGGCATCAAACACAGGACTATCCCCTGGCGATAGCGGCGGCCGACGCCGCGGCGCAGGAGGTCAGCGACCCCGGTGCCAAGCACATGCTCCTGGCCAAACTGGTCCAGACGCGCGTGGCCGTGGGCGATTTGCCCGGGGCGGAAGAGGCCGCGAAGACCGTTTCCGATCCGACCGCGCAGGGACTGGCGTATGCGGCCCTGGCCAGCGCTTATATCGGCAGCGGAAAAACGGCCGAGGCCGCGACCGCGGTCATGCAAATGGTCACGGCGGCCGGCGGGGCGCCGGATGATCGGCGCGTGGCCATCTGGCTGGATATCGCGCACGCGCATCAGGTGATGGGAGAGATCGCCGACGCGAGATCGGCGATCGATAACGCATTGCGCTATGCCCAGCATCTCCAGCCCGCCGACGAGGCCGACGCCTATTCCGAAGCGGCGCAACTCTATGTCGATCTTCAGGACCCTCCCGCGGCGGCTTCAGCGATTGGCCGGGCCATGGAGACCGCGCGCGGCGTGGTCGATCAGGGCGATTTGTGCGAAGTCATGATGACCCTGGCCGCGGCCCAGGCGCGCTGCTCAATGGGCAACGCCGCCAGAAGCTCGGTCGCGCAGGCACAAGCCGCCGGGGCACAGGTGCCCGCCGACAAGCGCAATGCCGAGGGCGAACCTCCGCCGGAAAGCTACCTCACGGTGATTCAGGCCGCCGTGTCGGTCGGCGATTACGCAACCGCCCAGGCGATTGCAGACAGCGCGCGCGACCGGCATGTGACACACGATGCCGCTTTGGCGATCGCACAAGCGCAGATCGGCGCTGGCCAATATCAGGCCGCCGAGGACACGGCGACCAGGGAAGGCTCGCTGGACACCGAGGCGGCCGTGTGCGGCATGATCGCCGCATCGCTGGCCAAGACGCGCAGCCCCGCGATAGCGGAGACCTGGGTGGTGCGCCTGACGACCGCCTCGGACAAAGTCGCGGCGCGCCTGGCCATTGCCCAGGTCGAACCAGCGGCAACGCCCACGACATTGCCGACGGCAACCACCAAGCCTGCGGCGGCGCCAAACACCGCGGGAACGCCGAAGCCGGCGGGGACGCGATAAATTCAAATCGAAGGCCGCCGGGGATTTCCCCCACTGGGGCGATTTGCTTATCATTCGCTCTATCGCCGCGCCGGTCGCGCGGCGACCCATCTTGGCAGGAGAAACGAAATGAAACGAGCATCTCTTTCGCAGCGCATCCTTGTCTTTGTTTTGTCCATCGGTCTTACCGCGGCGGCGGCCGGTGCGGGGCT
>JBEKYH010000281.1:0-6884 GCA_049511115.1 Tepidisphaeraceae bacterium
CCACCCCAAAGACCGCCCTCGCCGCCCTCCCCGCCCCTCAGCGTGCCGCACTCGAACTCCTCCTCAACGGCAAATCCATCGCCGAAACGGCCCGCACCGCCGGCGTCTGCCGGGCCACCCTCTACAATTGGCTTCGCACTGATCCGGTCTTTCAAGCCGCCTACAACCAGTGGCACGACGAGTTGGAAAAAAGCTGCCGCTCGCGGCTGATGACCCTGACCGACAAAGCCGCCGACGCCGTCGCCCACGCCGTCGAAGGCGGCGACGCCAAAGTGGCCATGCAATTGCTCAAAGGCATGGGCCTGCTCTCCCCGGCTCCCGCGCGCCTGACCGACCCGGACGAACTGAGGCAGCAAGCCGACTTAGACCGCAAGCGCCGCCACTCCGAGCGCGAAACCGCCTCCATCGAGCTCGATTCCAGCCGCGACGCTGCCAGACTCAGCCAGAAAATGTTCGCCGACAGCCTCAAATGACGATTCGCCCTAACCGCCCAAAAGTGTCTAAAAGCGCCTAATACTGTCTAGAAGCGCCCAATAGTGTATAGTCCGCCAACAACGAGGAGGCTTCGATGAACTCTTGGCGGATGGGTTCGCTCGGTTTACTGGCGGCTTGCGCTATTTGCTTTTCACGTCTTCACTTCACACTGGCACAGGACACCCCCGCCACGCAGCCCGCGGCGGATTCGACACAGCCCAGCGGCGTGCCCCTGTTCACCGAGGATTTCGAATCGGGCGCCATCGACCCGGCCGTCTGGGATCAGCGCGTCATGGGCGCGGCGACCATCGGCGTGCAGCGAGACACCGTCGCCCACGGCAAATATGCCCTTCATGTGCACTACCCCGCCGGCGGACGCGCCTATGCGTTTATAGTCGCCACGAAATTGCCGGCGGAACTGAAGGACCATTTATTCGGCCGGGTGAATGTCATGGTGACTCCCGGCACACCGCCGTCGCACACCGTACTGATGCTGGCCGGCACTCCCAACTGGCCGATCGCCGATTTTCTGGAGCTCGGCGTGCAAAACAAGAAATTCCAGCCTTCCTACCAGCAGAACGATACGACCACTCCCCGAAAGCGGGCCGAGACCGTCAAGCATGGGGCCGCCTTCCCGACGGGAAAGTGGTTTTGCCTGGAATTTGAGTTCAACAACAAGCCCGACACCATCACCACCTGGATTGACGGCGAAAAAGCCGATGGCCCGCTTCCCTTCGCCATGGCCGGCGAAGGAGACACCGGCCTGATCAACGGCTTCGTCAATTTCGCCATCGGCACGCGCGTCTGGGGCACGACCGCGACGGCGTTCGACGTGTATTACGATGACATCGCCCTGGGAACCAGCCGGCTGGGAATAGTGAAGTAGAGACCGGGTCCCTGCGTTCACTGCGACCCCACGCGGCTGGTCTTCATCTGCAACTCGTAGATTTCCGTGCGGGCGCAGATAAACAGCAGATGCCCGTCGGGACCGCCGAAGCAGCAGTTGTTGCACATGATGGGAATCGTCTCGATGAGCTTGCCCGTTTTGTCGGATATCTGCATCGGTCCCCCCGTTGTGTAGATGTTGCCGTCGCTGTCGATGGTCATGCCGTCCGAGCCGATGTTGTTGAACAGCGTCTTGTTGGTCAGCGAGCCGTCCGCTTTGATGGTATATGAATACGTGTGCCTGCCGCGGATGTCGGAGACGTACAGCGTTTTGCTGTCGGGCGTGCCGATGATGCCGTTGGGCTGCTGCATGTCGTCAATAACGCGGGTGAGCGTCTTTCGGTCAGGACTCAGGTAATAAACGGCCTGCACGTCCTGGGCCATGGCGCGCTGCGGATCGGGCCACCAGGTACGGCGATAAAACGGATCGGTGATATACATCCCGCCATTATCGGGGCGAATCCACACATCGTTCGGCCCGTTCAACAGCTTGCCCTGGTAATCCTTGATGAGGATGGTGTGATGCTTGGTGTGCATGTCGATCGACCAGAGCTGGTCATTTTCGTCGGCGCAGGCGATGAGATTTCCCTGCCCGTCAAAGCACATTCCATTTGAATAACAGCTTGATTGAAGAAACGTGCTGAGTTGGTGGTCGCGGCTCCATTCCATGATCCGATCGTTTGGCTGGTCGATGAAGAAGACATTTCCGTACGCATCGCTGCACGAGCCTTCGGTGAAACTGAAACCGTCGGCCCGCTTCATGAGCTTGGCCCCCATCACCACCGGACTCCCCGGCAAAGTCTCCGACCAGTCCCAGCTCTGCTCCTGGGTAAACCCGCGCGGGCCGCCTCCCCTGCCGCCGCGCGCCGGCATTGTGGCCGGCGTCGCGCCGCCCGGCGGCGCCGTCTGGCCGAACGAAACCAACCCGATGGCCACGATGGAAATTCCCACGACAGCAAAGCCCAAGGTGCGGCAACCCGACATGCGTGATCTCCCGATGAGAAGTGTTCGATCGATCCGAGATAACGGCCCTTCACGACTCGCCGCGATAACTTATCCGCCAACCCGGTTGGCCGTCAAAATAAAACCCGCAAAAACGATTCGGGAATCGCGCCGAAGGTCTTATCACTTCGCCGCGGACACCGGCGCCTTTCGCCATCTCACCGCGAAAGTCACGCCTCCCACAAGCGCCAGCAGAATGCTCAACAACTGCCCCATCGTCAGCCAGCCAAACGCAATAAACCCAAGCTGCGGGTCCGGCTGGCGAGTGAATTCGACTCCAAAGCGAAATATCCCATACAGCACCATAAACCACCCGGCGACAACCCCGGGCCGATTCTCCACGCGCCGCCCCAGCAGCCAGACCGCCGCCATCAGGATCGGCCCTTCCAGGATGGCTTCATAAAGCTGCGACGGATGCCGCGGAAATGATTCCAGCACGAGCGGATTCATCTGGATCGGAAACCTCACCCCCCACGGCAAATTCGTCGGCCGCCCCACCAACTCGGCATTGATAAAATTGGCAACCCTCCCCAGGCCCAATCCAATCGGCGTCACTTTCGCCAGACAATCCGCCAGATTCCAGAACGGCGCCTTGGCGAAGTGGCTCCAGATGATCAGCCCGAGGATGACGCCGATAAGTCCGCCGTGAAAACTCATCCCCCCCTTCCAAAGCGCAAATGGCTCATACCACGGCGTCGGCTGCCCATTGGGCCTGAAATAAATGAAATACCACCCCAGCCTCCCCCCCGCGATGACGCCAAACGCGAGCCAAGTCACCATATCGGATAACTGATCGCGTGTGATATGCAGCTTGCCCGCCTGGATCATCGCGCGCAGAACCGCATAGCCGAGAAAGAACCCCGTGACATAAGCCATCCCGTACCAGCGGATGGCAATAGGTCCCAGATGAACAATAACCGGATCGATATTTGGAAACGGAATATCTGCCAACATAATGGTGGCGGGCGTTATAGCGGATTTGCCCCGAGTTGGCGCGGGAAATCATACCAGACGCAGAGACCAACTGCGTTTCGGCATTAAATCATTTGTCTTTGTGACGTGCGTACGATATTATGACGATGTACGTACAGCATTTACGCGAAAAAGGAGCCGCGATGAAGATCAAACACCTGACCAAACAAGGCAATTCCCTGGCGATCATCATCGACAAGCCCATCCTTGACATGGCGGACATCAATGAACAGACTCCGCTCAAATTGAGCCTCGACGGCCGCAAGATCACCCTGGAGCCGATCAGCGAAGAGGAGATTGAGAAGCGATTCCTCAAGGCAGCGGATGAGGTCGAGCGGGAGTATGGCCGGGCATTCAAGCGATTGGCCGAGAAATAGACCGTGACGACGAAAGAGCCGATTTTTCTAACGCTCAGCCAAGTATTGCGACTGCATAAACGGCAGATTGAGCGCTTCGGTGGAGCTGACGGAATTCGCGACGTCGGCTTAATTGAATCCGCCATTGCGCAGCCGCGGCAGGGCTTCGGCGGAGAATACGTTCATCAAACTTTGGCGGAGATGGCTGCCGCGTACCTATTTTACCTCGTTAAAAACCATGGCTTCGTCGACGGCAACAAGCGCGTCGGCATGGCCGCCTCTTTGGCGTTTTTAAAGATAAACGGCATCGACACAAGTCGAATTATTGAGGACGACATGGAATCGCTTACGCGCTCTGTGGCGGAGGGCACACGAAGCAAGTCGGCCGCGGCGGAGTTCTTTCGATCCCGCATCAATGGCGACGAATAGGCACGTCGGTAAAGATTTTTGTAGACTATTCTGCATGGCGTTGACCCGTCGACGCCGAACGTAAGGACCGCGGAAGAGGTGCCCCTCATGCACACGACCCACCATCACAAATTCGTTGTGATCTTTGTCATCCCACTGATCGCTTTTCTCCCTTTGCCCGGCCTCGCCCAGGCTCTCGCCGATCACGTGCCTGGCGACGCAATTGGCTACATCGGCTGCCCAGCCTGAATCGGGCTATGGAGACCGCTACGGGTGTAACTCCTCTTTGTGGCGACCCCGCTCTCCTACCCCCTCCACCGGTATTTCCGGGGGAGGGTCGGGGTGGGGGCGTTTTGCAATTCGCCACAATCGAGCGCTGCACACGACCGCTCACAAAGTGACAAATTCCCCTTGACTTACCGAACTTCGATGTATACTTTATCGTATAAAGTGTTTTACGGGAGGCTTGCCATGGAACTACACGAAGCCCTCACCCAGATTGGCGACATTCGCCGCCAGATGCGGCGGACGCGCCGGTTTCTCGGTTACGGCGCCGCCACCACCCTCTGCACCGGCGTTGGAGCCGTCGCCGCCGCCATGTGGCAGGCCCGCTATCTCCCCGATCCGTCGGCCGATCCGAGCCTGTTTGTGAATCTCTGGATCGCCGTCGCCACCGCCAGCTTCATTTTCGTCGGCACGGAATTAGCCATCCGCTATCGCCGCTCCGAGTCTTCTCTCCAACGCGAACTCACTATCCTCGCCGTCGAACAATTCCTGCCATCCGTCGCCGTCGGCGGCTTGGTCACCGTGGTCATTTGCCAATATGCCCGACAATCCATCTGGATGCTCCCCGGCCTGTGGCAGGTCTTTTTCGGTTCCGGCCTATTCGCGTCGCGCCGTCTGCTGCCCTCGCCGATCATGTTCGTCGGCATCTTTTACGTCGCGGCCGGCTTGATCAATCTCGCGGCCTCCCATAACGGCGCGAGCTTTTCCCCCTGGTCAATGGCCGTCCCTTTCGGCATCGGCCAGGCCGCGACCGCTCTGGTCCTCTCCCGAAAGGCGGCGCCCGATGACGCCGAATAATCAAACGGATCCCAAATCGACTTCCGGCCGCTTCGCTTACGAAGGCCTCCATCGCGTCTTTCACGAACGGGCCCGCCTGAGCATCCTGTCGTCTCTTGCCGCCCACCCCGACGGCCTGCTCTTCAACGAATTGAAATCCCTCTGCTCGCTGACCGACGGCAACCTCAGCCGCCAGATTCAATTCCTCCAGGGCAACGGCTTCGTCGAGGTCTGGAAGGGCTACCACAAAAATCGCCCCCAGACCAAGTGCCGCCTCACCCGCTCAGGGCGCGATTCGTTTCTCGAGTACATCGCCGAATTGGAAAAGGTCGTCTCCGACGCCCAGGCTCAGCAGAAAATCCGCAACCCCCGATCCCCGCTGGCGGGGGTAATTCCAACTTAACGTATGCCACTGAATCTCATTCGCCGTCGCGTTTGGCCCGTATGCTTTACACTATAAAGTTGTTGATTCAGTAAACCCGGTGCTTCCAGATTCACGAATTCGGCTGCTCAGGAGAACTGTATGTGCCTCTCGTTGCAGTTACGCCCTCGCTTCGCAACCAAAACAATCCGCGACCGAATCGCCTCGAGATGCTCCGTCCTTCGCCCCAACGGCTGGGCCGCAACCGAAGAACATTCATGCTGCCAACTCGTCACGACCTATTCCGACCCCCTCCTCCTCACATTGGCCAGCCTCGCCAACGGACCCAAGGACGCCGCCGCCATGATTGAAGACATCGCGACGCTGTGCGGGATGCGCCTGGAGGCGAAGACGATTTATAACGCGATCAACCAATTGCAACAGCGCCGCTGGATCGAGCCACACTCGTCGGCAAAAGTCGAACATCGCTATCGCCTGACAATCGCCGGCCTGCACGCGTTCCGCGCATCGCTCGCCGCTCTGCGGCGATGCTCCCACACCACCTTGCAGAAGTTGGAGGCAATATGAATCGCATCGCAACTCCTCCGCGCGGCGGCCTGCAAGTAAAATTGATCCTCCCTTCCCTCACCGAAGCCACCAGCCCCTACTGGAGGCCCATCAAATACTCCCTCTTCCCGCCACTGGGGCTGGCGACGCTGGCGGCCTATCTGTCTCCCGACGATCAGGCGGAGATCATCGATGAACACGTCCAGCACCTGCACCTCAATGACACGCCCGATCTGGTCATCATCCAGGTCTACATCACCAACGCCTACCGCGCCTACAAAATCGCCGACCATTATCGCGCGCTGGGATCGTTCGTCGCCCTGGGCGGCTTGCACGTTACGTCGCTGCCGGATGAAGCGGCCCCGCACGCCGATGCGATATTCCTCGGCCCCGGCGAGCAGACCTTCCCGCAGTTTCTCGCCGACTTTCGCGCCGGCCGGCCGCAGAAAATCTACCGCTCGACCGCCGGCCGCACGCTGGAACGCATTCCCCCCATCCGCCGCGACCTCATCGACCGCCGGCGTTATCTGGTCCCCAATTCCATCGTCGTCACGCGCGGCTGCCCCATGCACTGCGACTTTTGCTACAAGGACGCGTTCTTCGAAAACGGCAAATCGTTCTACACCCAGCGCGTCGATGACGCCCTCGCTGAAATCTCCCGCCTCCCGGGGCGTCATCTTTATTATCTCGACGATCATCTGCTGGGCGACCGTCGCTTTGCCGAGGCGATGTTCGCC
>JBEKYH010000282.1:0-6864 GCA_049511115.1 Tepidisphaeraceae bacterium
CCAGAATGGCTGGTTTCCCCGGCTTCATCGCCGGAGAGCGGTGCCCGTAATGGCGGCACCAATCCGCCACTGCCCTCGCATTCAGATTCGATCCATACGCGAAATACCACATGCCGGCCGTTTCCCTTTGCCAAGCGAGCCATTCTTGCTGAAATCCGTTGGAAAGGCAAAGGCGTCGCGCCGGTGTGCCGCCGGGCGCGCTCAATTCAAGCTTGCTCCGTCCGTGTCATTTCCGTTAACCGGCGCTGCGGGACGCGCCGATTGCAACTGATGAAGGGCTGATACTACCTGACTCACACGATGACAAATATCGCCATCGCATAGAATCGCCTGCTTCAGCGCCACATCGCCGAGGCAGGTGAAGGCGATTAAATCCGCGATCGTCGCCGTGGGTGTCGGGCCGCTGAGAAGGCGCGCGAACTGCGGTCCGGACCGATTAATCGGCCGGCTGGCGTCGTCGAAGATTGCCTTGAGCTGCTGGCGCTCGCGTGCCAGATCGATCTCCATCACCGGAGATTGATCAACCGGCGCTAAATCCGCCAGGCGATAGCGCTCCTCCAGTTCGCCAACGTTCGATTCGCCGACGACTCTGGCCCGCCACTGACCCTGGAGGAGGAGATTGTATTTCCCGTCGCGAAGCCGCTCGTGGGCGACAATGCGGCCGACGCAGACGACCGGCTCGATCGCCGGGCGGCTGTAATAATCGCGCTCCCAACCAGAGCGCAGCAGCGCCATGGCGATAAGACTATCGCCCGCCAGCGCATCGGCGGTCATTCTCCGATACCGCAGCTCAAAAATGTGGAGGGGCAGAATCGCCCCCGGCAACAGCACCACATTGGGCAGCGGAAACAGAGGCGCTTGCAGCCGCGAAGGCATGGCTTGCGATGGACCATCCATGTCTCCATCTTAGGCGCATGACCGCGAAGCGAAAACCGGTTGCCTTGGCAAAGCGGAGGTTGCTCTGGCCGCGCGGCGACTTCTGACAAAAAACGAAGTAACCGCGCGGCGCAAAAGTCCGCTTATTTGGGCGATAAGCTCAATTGGGAAAGCGGCTTACAGGCCCGCCTTGAGTTCCCGCTCGGCGCGCAGCCAGTTGCCCATCTCATCGCTGCCGGTGCCGCCGCAGAAAATCTCATAGGCCCGCTTGGCGATCATTTCGCGGGTGATTTCCTTGCGCGGGGCGGCCACGGGAGAGGGTGATGCGGCCTTGGGAATCGGGCTGTTGCGGGCGGGCGTCGTCTTGACAACCTTAGCCGGGGCGGAAACTTGCGTCTTGGGGGTTGGTTTTTTCATGATACAGCTCCTTCTGTCTCTAATCATGGCGGCGGATGGCGAATTCCATCCGCCGAAGCGGTTGAGCCGAAACCCAGGTAATATCCTAAGGTTCGGCTGAATAAACTATCGGCATAACCGATGTTATCGGAACAGTCAAATTCCCCTGCCCCCTTAAAACCGCGTTGGGATTTGTAGGGCGGGCTTCAGCCCGCCATCGCGTCAGAGACGGGCTGAAGCCCGTCCTACTGAACTGATGAACTTGCGGCATTCGATGAAGACACCCCGAACCATAACTGCAAACTGATTTTCCAACCGCTGATTTTCAACCCCTTTGAATCTTTGCGGTCATGTTGTATACTGAATACTCACCGAGGGGCTAATAGATCTCATCGCGGCACGTTAGAGCGACGCATTCTCTGTAATTGGTGCGGTTTGTGGGTCTATCGGGGAACGCAAACCCGGCTCGGTTTGCCACTTTGTCTACGCGACTTGTCCAGGCAAGAGGAAAGTAATCAATCATTCAATGGAAGGGATTCTCCACATAACCGACGAGCGGCAGGATGGCCAGCTCCGAGACCCGGTGCAGCTTCTGCGCCCGGTCAACGGCGGCGTGATCGTCCCGCGAAGCCTTATCCGCGAGTTCCGCTTGCGGCCGGGCTTAATGCTCGGCGGCAATCTGCGCGGCCGCGTTCTCGGCCAGATCAATACCATTGAGGGCCGCCCGCCGCAGGATTACGCCCAGACCGCCGCCATGTATGACGGCACCGCGCTCGACCCGGCCCCGCAGCTCAAGCTTGAGCATAATCCCACGGAATACACCACCCGGGTCATCGATTTGCTTGCCCCCGTGGGCTTTGGCCAGCGCGGCCTGATTGTCGCCCCGCCCCGCACCGGCAAGACCATTCTCCTCCAGAACATAGCCCGCGGAATTCACCACAATCATCCCGATGTCCGCCTGGTTTTGCTGCTGGTTGATGAGCGCCCCGAAGAAGTCACCGACATGAAGCGCAATGTCCCCGGCGAAGTCTTTGCCTCCAGCAACGACAACACGGTCGAGAAACATCTCGACCTGGCGCAACTGGTCATCGAGCGCTGCAAGCGGCAAGTCGAATTCGGGGCCCACATTGTGGTGCTTCTCGATTCCCTCACGCGCCTCGGCCGCGCCTTCAACACCGGCGGCCCCAACGGCGGCCGCACCCTTTCGGGCGGTTTGGACAATCGCGCCCTGGAAATTCCCAAGCGATTATTCGGCGCGGCTCGCAAACTGGAAAACAGTGGCAGCCTCACCATTTTGGCGACGTGTCTCATCGACACCGGCAGCCGCATGGATCAGGTGATTTTCGAGGAGTTCAAAGGCACCGGCAACATGGAATTAACCCTCGACCGCAATCTGGCCAATTCCCGCATCTGGCCCGCCATGGATATCGCCTCCAGCGGCACGCGCAAGGAAGAGCTGCTCATGTCGGATCGCGATCTGCTTGCCGCCCGCAGCATTCGGCGGCTTTTGATGAACATGGCCCCGGCGCAGGCCATGAAGACTTTGCTCGATGTGATGTCAAAACAAAAAACTAATGCCGCGCTACTGGCGGCGGTCAAAGTTTGAGTGTATACTACATCTAGTTGATGGAACTGTTAGTGAACTAACCGTTCTCATTGATTCGGCCAGCTTGGGAGTCCTCCCCAAAATTGGCCGTGGGTCTCGGAAAGGCGTTTCCGGGAATAAGAGCCCGGCGGCGGAAAAGTACAGGGCCAATGCTAAGGCCGGCGTCCCAGTGGGCGTCTTCAGTACGCCCCCTCACACCAGCCGACAGTCACCCTGGAAATACTTCCGCGACGGCTTGGCAAGTCCAACGAGCCACATCGCTGCGGCGATCGTTTGGCTCGCCTGAATAGGAGGTGATCCGTGAACCATTGCGACTGTACCTGTGAGCTGCATTCCTAAGCAGCTTTCGCGGGTGAGACTCCCGCGAAACACGCAGCTGCTCATGCAGCTCATTGGCAGACTGAAACCTGCCTCGCCCAGTCCCGATCCCTCGGAACTGGGCTTTTTTGATTGGCGGATAAAGCTGTTCGGGCTGGGAAACGCCTCTGGTCATTCAGAAGAGGAATGAACGCCGAGAAACGGAGACGCCGAGAAGAAAAATGCGGAGAAATTCAAGCGCCAACTGCCGGTGAGTGTAACTCGTCACTGTGGCGACCCTTCCCTCTTACCCCCTCTCCATGTACTCAGGGAGAGGGTTGGGGTGAGGGTTCTTCGCCTTTGGCCGAGATAGAACACTACACACCACGCGATGGCCTGTACCGTCACCCAATGACCAGATGCGCAGGCGAACGGATATAATCCTGGGATGGCAACTCACCGCCGCCGCGCTTGTTCCGTCCTATTGGGCATGGCTACCTTCGTAGGGTTTACCGCCTCGTGCTCAATCTCCCGCGCCGGCGATTGGCCCCTGCAAACCACCCTCGACGAATCCGGCGGCGTCATCACCTTGTCGTCGCCTCACCCTCTGCCCGTTCCCCCCGACGAAGTAAAAGCCTGGGTCCAGCGCGCCGCCACCGCCCTGACCCATTTCTATGGCCGCTACCCCGTGAAGGCCGTCACCATCCATTTCCTCCCCTCCGGCGCCGGCGGCGTTGGAGGCGGCGTTGAACACGACGGCCGGCGCATCGACATTCGCCTTGGCCCGCGCACGAACCACGACAACCTGGTCGGCGACTGGATGATGACCCACGAAATGTTTCACCTCTCCCAGCCCGATCTCCCCCGGAACTATTCCTGGATGAGCGAGGGAATGGCCGACTATCTGGAGCCGGTCGCCCGCGTCCGCATCGGCCAGATCACCCGCGAGCGCTTCTGGGGCGATCTCGTCAAAGGCATGCCCCAGGGCCTGCCCGCCGACGGGGACCAGGGACTCGATTACACGCCCACGTGGGGCCGGATTTATTGGGGCGGCTCCCTCTATTGGCTCCTCGCCGACATCCGCATTCGCCAGCAGACGCAAAATAAAAAATCCGTGCGCGACGCCGCCCGCGCCGTCCTCGACGCCGGCGGCGATGGCTCGCACACATGGTCGATTGGCCACCTGCTCGATACCTACGATCGCGGCGTCGGCGTGCCCGGCGTAACCGTCTTTAAGGATTTACATGACGAGATGGGCGACAAGCCGGTGAATACGGACCTGACGGCGCTGTGGAAATCACTGGGGGTAGTGTATGACCGCGGCAATGTGACATTTGACGATAGGGCGCCGCTGGCTGATGTGAGGAAGGGGATTACCGAGATGGAGAAGTAGCGAGCGAATGTATGTTGGCGGCTAGCGGCGACGCCTGCGCCGCAGCAAAGCTAACGCCGTGACGGACAATATGGTTGCGGACGCAGGCTCGGGTACCGGCGTGGCTATGAACCCATTCGTAATAAAGCCGCCGTCGAGGTAGTACCCGACGATCGTTGTTCCATCGACCGCGGTAACGTAGGTGCCATCCACGCCGAGCGGATCATCAATGGTGGTAAAATTAGAATCGCTATAAACAAACCCATTGCTAATCGCATTGCCATCGAGAAAATTGCCAACGATTGTTTGCCCGGAAATACCCGTCGCTGTCGTTTCAATAAGCCCGATAAGGCCTGCCGGCTGAGCGTCTGGGTCGTCCAAAGTCGTGAATGTTGTGCCATCGAAAACAAAGCCATGTATTCCGTCGTAGCTATACTGGCCAACTATGGTTGATCCTGAAATGCCGCTTATTCCGGTACGAGAACTTCCCGCCACCGGTGCGTCAAATGTGGCGAAGTTATTCCCGTCATAGATGTAGCCGTGGATCTGATTACTCGCGTCGGTGAAGGTCCCGACGATGGTGCTACCAGAAATTCCAGTTGCGGCATTCTGCGATACGCCTAATGGGTTGTCGAAATTGGCGACCGTCGATCCGTTGTAAAGGAAGCCATGCGTGATTCCTTGGCTACTCGTGTAATCCCCGACCACGTTGGTTCCCGAAACGCTGAGCGCTACCGTTCTGGTTCCCGAAGGTCCGTTCAACGTAGTAACCGTCGAGCCGTTGTCGACGAAGCCATGAGTGCCCTGGCTATCGAAGTAGTCGCCGACGATCGTATTGCCGGAGATGCCGTAAATCTGCGTGCCCCCGGCTCCAGGGATATTGAAGGTCGTGAATTGGTATGCCGTCTGCCCGCGCGCTGCCGGCACTCCGATCAGCCCGCAGGCCATCGCCGCAGCCGCCACCGCGAAATTCCGTCTTAACGATCTCGACATGTCCAACACAAGTGACCTCATCCGGAGCAGGCGTCCAACAAACCACGCCGACAGACGCGCACACTCTATTTTATGCGTGTCCAGTGACCGCAAGGCGAAAAATAGCAACATTATGAAATAAAGGCCCGTCAAACTGTTCCAAAGTGTTCCAAACTGTTCCGAACAGCTCAAAGTGCCGAGGCGAAACCAATCGAAATGCAAGTGTCCCTAGTGGTGCTCGTGGCCGCCTCCAGCGAGCCCCGCCTAGCCGTTCAACTCGCCGCCGGCTTCACCACAAACACCAGCGCCACCGCGCCCAGGATCAGCCCAAACGCCGCATAGTAATTCCAAGTAAACTTCTCCGACAAATACACCCGCGCAAACACAACGAACACCACCAGCGTGATGACCTCCTGCATGATTTTCAATTGCCCAGGAGTGATGCCGGAGAGGTAGCCGATGCGGTTGGCGGGGACTTGAAAGCAGTATTCAAAGAACGCGATGAGCCACGAGACGATGATGACCATCCACAGCGGCCGGTTCTCAAATTTCAAATGCCCATACCACGCGCAGGTCATAAAAACATTGGAAATCGTCAGCAGTAGGGCGGTTTTCATGCAGGAAATCCCCGTTGAATGGATGCGGCATCTTTCCCCCTGTCGCGCGCCGATCGTCTTACCACTGCGCTTCTTCAAACGGATTGGACGGCGCCTTGCTCTTAGGCTTTGGCATCAGGTTCAACATCGCCTTCGCCAGGCCTCCATCCCCCGCCCCCGCCAGCCGGATATTGAGCGACGATCCCTTCACCAGCGTGAATTCCGTCGGATGGATATCGCGCCCCGCGGCAAGTTCGGAAAATCGCTGGCGACTATACACGTGTGGCGTAAGAAGCTGCGCGAATTCCCCCGGCGCGCGAACCGCCAGCGCCCCGCCGCCTTCGTCGAGTTCCACGAGTGAAGCCCGCAACGGCGCCGTCAGGGCTACCGCCGCGGCTTTCGCGGCCGCCTCCAGAATCGCATCCACATCCCCCTGCGGCACCAGCGGCCTGGCCGCATCGTGCACCAACACATGCGTCGATTCCGGATTTATCTTCGCCAGCGCCGCGGCGATCTGCTCCGACCACTTCCTTCCGCCGACCGTCAGTTTCACGCCCATAAACCCCAGCGCTCCCCCAAGCTTTCGCTTCACCTCTTCCTCAGCTTCCGGCGCGATGACGACGTTAATTTGCTTGAGGTTCTCCCGATTAAGCAACAACTCCCCGCTGCGGAGTAATACGTCGCGGCCATCGAGCTTCATCATCGCCCCGCCCGTCGCGGCGGTCTGCCCCACAGGCGCCGCAGTCAAT
>JBEKYH010000283.1:0-6853 GCA_049511115.1 Tepidisphaeraceae bacterium
AACAATGTCACAATTGCTCCTTATCAGATTACGTCCGGCCAGCTTTATAGTACCGCCAGTTATACGAACCGTAATTTGGAAGGCATTAGTCTAAATGAAAACACATTGGTTGGCTGGGACCTCTCGAATCAGGACCTCACGAACGCTCAGCTAATCGCTACCTACATTCAAGGCGCGACTTTCGCAAATGCCAATCTTACCAACGCTAATTTTGCTTCGTCCCAGCCCGGCAGCGCCAACTTTAGTGGGGCGACTATAACCGGGGCAAACTTTAACGACACAACCTTCGGGGGGTTTTCAGCCAGCCAGCTTTACAGCACCGCCAGCTATGCCAGCGGCAATCTGACAAGCGTCAACCTTGGGAGCAACGAGCTAGCTGACTGGAGCTTCGCCAACCAGAATCTCATCAACGCGGTTTTCGCGTCCTCGGATTTAACCAACGCGGACTTCACGAACGCCAATTTAACAAATGCCAGTTTTTCCTCCTCGACTCTGACGAATACGAATTTTACAGACGCAAACCTTACGGGCGCGATTGTTCAAGGCGCTCTTTTTAACAACACGATCGGACTCACCGCCCCTCAGATTTATAGTACCGCAAGCTACGTCGGCGGAAATTTAACAGGCACGACCTTTCAAAACGAAAATCTCGGCGACTGGATATTTGACAACGAGAACCTTTCGGGCACAAGCTTTATTAATTCAACGATGCCCAATGCCTCTTTTATCGGCGCCGACCTCGCCAGCGCCAACCTCGATTCGAATCTAGCTGGCGGCAACTTCACCAATGCGAATCTCTCCGGAGCTCAAATAAGTTCAACTCTAACCGGCGCCGTGTTTAGTAATGCGAATTTAAGTAAAGCCAGCATCATGGCCGATTGTACAGGTGCTTCGTTTTACGAAGCGAATCTGGCAGGCGCGATCTTGTCAGGGGCGAAGCTTGCAAATGCAAACTTCGCCGGGGCGAATGTGACCGGCGCCACTTTCGTCGGAACGACCGCATTAGGGTTTACTGCGAATCAACTTTACAGCACGAGCAGCTATGCTAGTGATAGTTTGATGAACCTGACGTTTACGAATGAGAATCTAGCGGGCTGGAGCTTCGCTAATCAAAATCTTACCGGGGCGAGTTTCATTAGCTCAACACTGACAAATGCCAACTTCGCAGGCGCAAATCTCACCAAGGCCAATCTCGCGTCGACGCTGACGAACGCGAATCTCACCAACGCGAATCTCACTAATGCAAGCTTTGACGTGAATGCCAACAATAGCACTATTTTCGGCAATCTAACCGGCGCGAATCTTACTGGAGCCGTTGTGAGCGGGGCAAACTTTTCCTTTTCCAGCGCGCTTGGGCTGGTTCCAGCGCAAATCTATAGCACCGCGAGTTATGCCAGCGGCAATTTGGCGAATGTCGGTTTTGAAGACGGTATTCTGGTCGGATGGAATTTTTCCAACCAGAACCTAACTGGTACGAATTTTTCCTTCAGTGATCTGAAGAACGCCGTTTTCGCGGGCGCTACGGTACAAGGTACGAACTTTTCACAGGAAGTCGGCGCCAATTCGGCAGGCTTTTTGCAGTCCAGCCAATTGTACAGCACTGCCAGCTATGCTAATGAAAACTTGGCGCGAATTAATCTTTCATACAATTTGTTGTCCGGCTGGGATCTTGCCGGCGAGAACCTTGCCTCTGCAAACTTCACCGGTGCGACCCTTACCAGCGCGAACTTTTCAGACGCTGACCTTCGCGGTTCGGCAGGGTGGTCGCCGGCTAGCTCTACGATTACCCATGATACGATCCAACCGCATGGATCAATTCAAGGTTTGGCCCTCGCGGCCAACGAATTGCTTGTTATCCGGAACGATTCGCTTCCTGTCACTGTTATGACAAGCGCGACAATAGACCCTGCGGCAACGTTACAAATCCTTCTCGAACCCCGCTGGACTTCCCCGATGGAGTTCGCGCCCGGCCTTACACCCACGCTCGACGGTACGCTTGACCTTGAAGTTGATCCCTCGGTGGTTCCCGGCGCGCTCGTCGGCCAGACGTTCCAGATTTTCGACTTCAGTTCTCCCCTGCCGGCCGGCGATGAATTTGGCACGATCCTGACCAATCCGGCAGTGAATTGGGACTTATCCCAGCTTTACACCACCGGCGCCGTCACGGTTGAGCCGCTACCGGAACCGGCGTCGGCGTCTTTGATCGCTATAGGCGCCGCTGCCCTGCTGACCCGGCGGCGCTCAAGGCGAAAAACCCCAAGCAGCAAAGGTGACCTCTGACCGGCCTTAGGCGGTCGGCCCTGTTTGCAAATCATTCAACAAATCTTTCGGCCCAGCAGGCCGTTTGACTATTCCGTGCCTATAATCAGATAGAGGCACAGTGATGCCTCTAAGCTGAAAGTCCCCAGCCTTTTCGCCTGTTTTTTACGAGGCGAAAAGCATCGGGCCGGCGTCCGCAAGCTGGTGCTCACCCCCGCCATCCGAGCACCCCACCTTCGTAAAACGCTTAAGCACGGCAATTCGCCCCAACAAAAATTGGATTGCCGCGAAGGTGAACCTCCAACTCTACGCCAGGCTTCAGCCAACCCGATCATGGCTGACGCTTCCTGCGCGTCTTTGCGCCGGTTTTGCCTCGTTCCTAACCGACCTCGAAATCATGCCCGCGCTGCCTGATCAGTTCGCGGAGCCTGAGGCCGGCCATCCTAGGCATGATGCGATGGGAACGCTTCCGGCAAAACGAGGACTATCCGATTTCGCGCGCATCCCCACCCGGATTTTCACCGCGCTAGGCAGATCTTCTTTGTTACGCCAGCCCTGTGCAGCGTCGAAGGCTGTCTCCTCGGTAACACCGAAATACCCGGGTTAACGCCAATTGTCAGACGTGGCAGGATGCCTCTGTACGCCCCCGACGACTGTTCCATCGTCATTACGTCGGTTCGAAGGGTTTGCGAGCGACCAGCGCGCCAAACCCAATCGGATAACTCCCTATTACGATCTGGAGCTGAAGACTCCACAACCTCACGTCCGCGAACCCGCCGAGCGTGAGTATGCCAGGACAGGACCGCTGCCGTTTCCTCGCCGTCTGCGGCAGCGCGTGGTTCCCGGCTGACAGGTAGAAAATCCCATTCGGCGAATCTTCCCCAGGGGGCGTTCCAGGCCCGCTCTCCACTTCTCCCCCTCTCCGCTTCTCCCTCCTCGGCCCTCAGTCCTCGCCCCCCCAGCGGCGATGCAGTTGACGAATCCCCTCCTTCGGCGTAACAGACACATCATGCCAATGAGCGCCGACCAGGCTCTGGAGACCCTGCAATCCGCGACGGAGGAGAATCAGCTTAGTCCTCTCCGTAAGCATCAGGTGGTGAGCCTGCCGGCTCAAGGGGAAGTCTGGATGACCGGCGACATCCATGACCATCGCTCCAATTTCAACAAACTTCTTCACGCCGCCAATCTGGCGGAGAATCCCCAGCGGCATCTCATCCTGCATGAGCTGATCCACGGCGAGTATTACGACGCCAACGGGGCCGAGGATAGCTGGCAGACATTGCTCCGTGCCGCGGCGCTCAAGTGCGATTTCCCCGGCCAGGTTCACTTCCTGCTGGCCAACCACGACCTGGCCCAGATTCACGGCGAGGGCATCCTCAAAGGCGGCCAGAGCGTCTGCGAGGCGTTCACCAAGGCGGTCCGCCGCGATTTCCCCGACAATTTTTCCTCGGTGAACGTGGCCATCACGGAATTTCTGCTCTCATTTCCTTTGGCGGTTCGCACGGCGTCGGGAATGTTCTTCTGCCACAGCCTGCCGTCGGAATCGCAAGTGCCCGAGTTTGATTACACGGTTTTCGACCGCGAACTGACCGGTGAAGACTACCGCCGCCGCACCGGGCCGGTTTACCAGCTCATCTGGGGCCGCAACATCACACCCAACGGGGCGAGTATGTTCGCCAAGGAGGTGAACGCCCGCCTCATCGTCACCGGCCATCAGCCGCAGGAAATGGGCTTCCTCGTCAACGGCGAGCAACACCTCATCATCGCCTCGGATCACAGCCAGGGGGTCTATATTCCCATTGACTTGTCGGTGGAATATACGATGGAGGAATTAGTAGAGAGGATTAAGAAGTTTGTGGCGATTGATGCGTGAGCGGTAAAGACGCGATTTGCTCCGATCCCAAGTCTGCGCCCATTCATTGAGGGAGGCTTATGTACGCCCACCCCACCAATCGCAAAGCGGCGGTTACAACCTGCCTGCCGCCGCGGGCGCTAAGCCATCCGTCACCGTTACCGGCGAAGAGACCACTTCCACGCTGGCGGGCGCAAGGCCGTCGCGGGTCGCGGTGAGTTTGATCGTGCCGGCGCTGCGGGTGGCGCGGATGGCCACGCGGTTGATGCCGCATTCGGTGTTGAGATAGAGGTTGTTGGTGGAATTGAGCTTGCCGCTGTTATAGCCGCCTCGCCAGATGCCGGGGCCGTCGACGGCGAAATCAACGCGGGCGTCGTCCGTCGGGCAGCGCTCGCCATTGGCGTCAACGACTTCGACGTCGAACAACGCCACGTCTTCGCCATCGGCCTTGAGTCCGCCGGGACCGACGTAGGGAGTGAGTTTGATCGCCGCGGGCGGGCCGGCGGTTTTCAATTCCTCCTCGGCGACTTGCTGGCCGTCCTTGTAGCCAACGGCTTTGATCGTGCCGGGTTCAAAAGCAGTCTTGGGGAAGGCATAGATGTACCCGTCCGTCGGCTTGGTCACTTTCCCCTTGGATTGGCCGTTCACGAAAAATTCCACGGTATCGACGTTATTGGCGGCGACGTACATGGTCTTGGTCGTGCCGGCGGGATAAGTCCAGTGGCCGATGATGTGGATGTCGGGCTTTTCGTTCTGCATCACGCGCTCGACGTAGTAGATTTCCTTGGGCAAGCGCATGGCGTCGATCTTTCCGCTGACGCGGGCGACTTCGCTGGAATCCTGGCGGCCGTCGGCGTCGGAATCAATGAAGTAAATCGAGGCATAGCCCGACCACTTGGAGTGGGCGGGATCGGTATTGGAAATGCGATTGGACCAGTAGGCCCAATAGCGGCCGGCCTGAGCGAGGGCAAAGGTCTCTGAGTTCCAGTGATAGGTATCCTGCGGACCTTTCTTGAATCCGAAATAGGGCGGCGAGTAATCGTCCCAGAAGCGGCGCGCGCCTTCGTCGCGGAAATCCTCGGTTTCAATCAGGGGAGCGCGGTCACGGCGCTCGATGCTGTAACCGCGGAAAATGTCGGTGGGATTCTTGAGTTGATCGGTGCGCTGGTCCTGCCCGATCATGACGCCGTAATATTCGCAAATCGGCGTCAGGGCGGTGTTTGCAGCGGCGGCGTCGTTGTCGCGGGTGCCCATGACGCGTCCGCCGTTTGGGTCCCACTGCTTTCGCAAATCCACCATCTGCTGCATCTGCTGCGGCGTGACGATGGTATTGCCGGCCTCCCAGAAAAGGATGCTGGGGCTGTTGCGGAAATAGATCATGGAATCGCGCATGACTTCCACGCGCTGGTCCCATTGCCGGCCCTCGGCGTCGCGCTCTTTGTCGCCGGCGGGGCAGACCTCGACGATGCCCGCGCGGTCAAATGCCTCGACATCCACCTTCTGCGGCGAAACGTGCATCCAGCGCAGGTAATTGCCGTTGGAATCCTTGAGCATTTTGGCGGTGAAATCGTGCATCCAGTCTGGATATCCCGCGCCGACGGCCGCCCATTCGTCACTGGCGCGCTGGGAGTATCCCTTGAGGTAGACAAACTTGTCGTTGATGTAGACTCCGCCGGTTCCGACGCCGCCTTTGAATTCGGTCTTGCGGAAACCGGTGGTGTTGCGGGCAGCGTCCACAACTTTGCCATCGACGGTTAATACGGTGTAGACGTTATAGAGATAGGGGTCTTCAATGCTCCAGAATCGCGCCTCCTTGAGCGGGCCGGTGGCGCTGATAACAGTGTTTTCGCCGGAGACCATATCCACGGGCTCGCCGTCAAATTTGGCCCGGACCACCCCGTCGGCATCAACCACCAGGGCGGACATGGCAACGGTGGCGCGATCGCCCGATGAATTTTGCACTTGCGATTCGACGGTCACGTCGCAGGTATGGCCGGCGATATCAAAATTGGTCGGATAGATGTAGGTGCCGATGGTCTGAAGGCCGTAATAGAGGGGCAGTGTCTGATAGATTTTGCCGGTGATGTGCAGCCAGACGCGGCGATTGATGCCGCCGTGGTCGGGGTTGAAATCGTTGGCATTCCATTCAAACGAGGTGTTGGTGGCCCGCTCCTGGTAGTTGGTGCGGTTGTCCACCTCGACGGCCAGGACATTCTCCTGGTCGCCGAAATGCACGGCGTCGCTGATGTCGATGCCATAACCGGTGACGCCGTTTTCGTAGAGGCCGACTTCCTTGCCGTTGAGGAAGATATCGCCGGCCTGGCGCATGCCCTCGAATTCGATGAAGACCTTCTGGCCCGCGTAACTCGCGGGGACTTTGAAATGCTTGCGATACCAGGCAAGCCCCTTGTAGGTGCCGCGGTCACCGCCACCGTGGGAGATAATCAGGCGGAACGAATCGACGTCGTTAAAACTGTGCGGCGTGGAGACGGTTGTCCACTTGGAATCGTCGAAGTCCACTGCCTGGGCGCCTGCGACATCCTGTCGGATGAATTTCCAGTCGGAGTTGAAATCAAAGGTCACGCGCGGTGAGGCAGGCGGGGTGTAGGGCGAAGCGGGCGTGTTGGACACGTTTGGCAGGCCGGCCACGCCAGGGGCTTTGGATTCGTTTGGCGCACTCGACACGCTGGGCGCTGATACGGCTTGGGGTGATGCAGAAGCCGAGGGCGTGGCTGATGCGCT